>JAZREC010000274.1:0-2139 GCA_045660605.1 Clostridia bacterium | reverse complement strand
CCTCCCTTCTCTTAAATAGTCAAAATTGCAAGTTAAATACAAAGTTTTCGATATCGACACATTTATAATACACCTATTTGTTGTCGTTGTCAACACATTTTTTGAAAAAATTTAAAAAAATTAAAATTTATTCTATTTTTTTGATATTTCGGGTTGCTTTTTCGAAACATTTGTGTTATGATAAATGTGTCGATAAAATAACTCAAAATTTTACATTATCGTACACATTTCGACACCATATGATAGGGAGGATTAGTAATTTATGTCAGAACTTGGTGATAGAATCAAATCTCTTCGTAAGCAAAAGCACCTTACACAATCCGGGCTTATGAATATATTAAGAAACGATTATAACCTCAAAACAGACAGGGTTATGATAAGCAAATGGGAAACAGGGTTTCAGACACCCCAGGCAGAAACACTCAAAACAATTGCTGATGTTCTTGATGTATCTGTTGACTTTTTGCTGACAGGTATTGAGCCGATTTCTCAGGACAAGGAAGAGGAGCTTGCCTTCCCCGTAAAGAAAATCCGTATGCTTGGCTCCATCGCTTGCGGAACACCGATTTTCTGTAACGAAGAATACGAATATATTATTGCAACAGGTGATAATGCAAATGCGGATTTTTGTCTTACCGCACGCGGAGACAGCATGATAAACGCCCGTATTGCAGACGGCGACATTGTATTTATCAAGCAACAGAGCACTGTGGAAAACGGCGAAATTGCCGCCGTTGTTATAAATGACGAGGCAACACTCAAGAGAGTATACAAAACAGCAGACGGCCTTATGCTTGTTGCGGAAAATCCCGCATACCAGCCAATGTATTTTTCGGGCGAAGAGCTCTCGGGAGCATATGTGTTGGGTAAAGCAATAGGATTTCAAAGTATGCATCTTAACTGATTGACATAATTATTAAATAGTGATACAATACAAGAGTCCGTTTTTACATGGACTCTTGTATTTTCATCAAAGGAGATTATTAACTTGACAAACGAAAACAAAATGGGCACAATGCCCGTAAACAAACTTATAATAACAATGTCTCTGCCAATAATTGCATCTATGCTTATTCAGGCATTATATAACATTGTAGACAGCATTTATGTTGCAAAATTAAGCGAAGATGCGCTCACTGCTGTATCACTTGCGTTTCCGTATCAAAATCTTATGATTGCTGTCGGTACGGGAACAGGTGTGGGTGTAAATGCTTATCTATCCAGAAACCTTGGAATGAAGGACTTTGAGACAGCGGGCAAAACCGCTAATGTATCTATATTTCTTGCGGTAATGTCCTGGCTGTTTTTTATCGTACTGGCATTTGCAGGTGCAAGGCCATTTCTTAATTTTCAGACAGATAACCAGATGATTTCCGACATGGCACACTCATATCTTATGATTGTATCGTGTGCATCTCTCGGTCTTTTCGGACAGATATGTATGGAAAGACTTCTTCAAGCTACGGGAAAAGCTGTTTACTCAATGCTCACTCAGGCACTCGGTGCAATACTCAATATAATCCTTGACCCGATAATGATATTCGGTCTTGGCCCTGTTCCTGCAATGGGGATTTCGGGTGCGGCTCTGGCTACGGTAATTGCACAGTTTATAGCAACCTTTGCAGGTATAATATTCAACATAAAGCTTAATAAGGAAATAACCCTCAGACTATCGCAAATACGCCCCGATGCCAAAATAATAAAAAAAATATACTCCGTTGGAATTCCGTCTATTCTCATGGCATCCATAGGCTCTGTAATGACCTTCTGCATGAACAAAATCCTGGGTGGATTTACACAGACTGCCGTTGCGGTATTCGGTGTATACTTTAAGCTCCAGAGCTTTATATTTATGCCTGTATTCGGCCTAAACAACGGCATAGTTCCGATAATGGCATACAACCTTGGTGCAAGAAAAACAGACCGAATAAAAAAGACAATAAAGCTCGGTATGATTTATGCATCATCATTTATGATTATCGGTGTAACACTCTTTAATACAATTCCTCAGATATTACTTGCAATGTTTGATGCATCAGAACAAATGCTTGCAATAGGTATTCCTGCACTTAAGACAATAAGTCTGCACTTTATCTTCGCAGGAATATCGATTGTATCAATATCCGTATTTCAATCTGA
>JAZREC010000273.1:0-2675 GCA_045660605.1 Clostridia bacterium | reverse complement strand
TATAGTTGCAATGAGTCAATACATAGCGGAAAAATGTGAGTATGGAGATAATATGGAAACTCTTAATGAAGAACAGAGAATTTTCTATATTACACAGGCTTTAGAAATGGAAGTTAACAATGGTGGTTTTTCGCAGTTTTTCTTTAACTATAGTGGTATGTTTGCCAATGAACTTGTTTCAGCGTTTGAAAAAATCGGTGCGTTGAAAACGGCGGAGATTTGCAAAAAAGCGATTAGCATATATGGAGATAAAGTTCCAACTGACAGAGATGAAAGAGAAACTGTTTTAACTCCAGATGATGAAAAAGAGGAAGAAAGAATAGAAGAAATACTTAACGAATGTGATGATGCTTTCTTTGAATATGAAGATGATTTACTTGAATTAAATTATCAGTTTATTATTAACAATAAGGAATCGTTTTTAAAATAAAACGAGAACATGATGTACTTGTGTCAAGTCCATACAATTTAAAAGATTAGTTTGCCGATTTTAAATATTTACATATACTATCGGATGCGAGAAAATCCAGTATTCTCGCGGGTTCTAAGGAAAAGTGTTTAAGAAAATTCAGTGAAAAATATAAGGAAAAATTAGTAGGTCCTATTATTCACTGTTCTCCTGACTTGACAAAAAGTCGAATTGTGTCGAATGATGTTAAAAGATGTGGAAATATAAAGAAAAAGAGGTAAAATATGAGTAATCTGATAGCAAAAGAATATAGATGCTTTGAAGATATTAAGCATACGAAAGATGATGGAACTGAATATTGGCTTGCAAGAGAATTGGCTATTGTTTTAGATTATAACAAATGGGAAAATTTCCATAAAGTTATAAAGCGTGCTATGATTGCTTGTGAAAACAGCGGACACGACATTACATGCGATTTTCCTGAGGTCAGGAAAATCGTAAAAGCAGGTGCAACTGAAAAACCTGTGATAGATTATGAACTTACAAGATATGCTTGTTATTTAATTGTTCAGAACGGCGATCCCAGAAAAGAAGTCATTGCACTTGGACAAACATATTTTGCTATACAGACTTACAGACAAGAAGTTGCAGACAGATTTAATCAACTTGATGAAGATAGCAGGAGATTGGTTGTTCGTGGAGACATAAAACAATGGAACCAGCTTCTTGCAGAAACAGCAAGAAATGCCGGAGTTATAACAAATGAAGAATTTGCTATTTTTCAAAATGCAGGGTATATTGGTCTTTATGGCGGACTTGATGTTGAAGATATCCACAAAAGAAAAGGTCTTGAAGTAGGACAAAAAATTCTTGATTATATGGGAAGTACAGAACTTATTGCTAATCTTTTCAGGATTTCTCAAACTGAAGAGAAATTAAGAAAAGATAAAGTTGATAATGCGGAAACTGCTACAAAGGTTCATAATACGGTAGGAAGAGAAGTCAGAAAGGCTATCGAAGAAATTGGTGGCACAATGCCTGAGGATTTGCCGACACCTGAAAAGAGTATTGCTCAAATCGAAAAGGAACAGATGCAAAGATTAAGGAAGAAAGCCAAAGAAGGAACTTTAATGCTTGATGAGTGAAATCATATATTTCGCCTCATGTCAAGTCTATAAAATTTAAAAGATTAGTTTACCGTTTTTTTAGTAAATAATCATTATTGCACAGGAGAATAAACCATGACAGATAATATAAATTATAAGTATATTGTAGATTATATAGTAAATACAATTGGTGAAAGCAAGGGCTTTCTCAAGGAGCTTGAAGATTTTGCCGACGAGCGTTTTATACCTATTATTCAAAGAGAGGTCAAGGGTTTTCTTGCATCGCTTCTGGAATACAAGAGACCCAAAAGAATTCTTGAGGTTGGAACGGCAATAGGATATTCATCAATATTCTTTTCGGGATATCTTCAGGACGGCGGAGAGATTATCACTCTGGAAAAGGATGAAAAATACGCTTCCATTGCCCGAGAAAATATAAAAAAAGCAGGTAAGGAGGATGTAATACATCTCATAGAGGGCGAAGCGGAAAAGACTATTCTTACCGTGGAGGGTGAGTTCGATATGCTCTTCCTCGATGCCAACAAGTCACAGTACCGACATTATTTTGATGTTATTTTTCCAAGGCTAAAAACAGGCGGAATTATAATCTGCGATAATATTCTATACAAGGGTATGACAGCAAATGATGAGCTTCTTCCCCGCAAGCACTATGCAATAGTAGGTCACATAAGAGAATTTCTGGACTTTTTGTGTGAGCATCCGATGCTTACAACATCCATAATACCGATAGGAGACGGAATGTCTCTGTCTGTCAAAAAGGAGGAATTAAAATGAATAAACCCGAGATACTAGCACCTGCAGGAAGTCTTCAAAAGCTAAAATATGCCATAATGTACGGTGCCGATGCGGTATATATAGGCGGTGAGGCATTTTCGCTTCGAGTTGCGGCAAAGAATTTTACTCTTGATGAAATCAAAGAGGGTATAGAATTTGCACACGAAAGAGGAGCAAAGGTCTATATAACGGCTAACATTATTCCGCACAACTCCGATTTAGATAAGTTTCCCGATTTTGTAAGAGAGGTTGCAGAGCTTGGTGCTGATGCAATCATTGTATCCGACCTCGGAGCATTTTCAATAGTAAGGGAGACAGCGCCGAATCTTGATGTCCATATAAGCACACAGGCAAATAATACAAAC
>JAZREC010000272.1:0-6319 GCA_045660605.1 Clostridia bacterium | reverse complement strand
CTTTCGCTTTTGGGAGATACCATGTCGTAATCAACAACTGTATCTACCAAATCCGAAGCTGCGGAATAAATATACAGCTTGGGGAACTGATGGGAAATCTCAAAAGGTGAGAGATTGCCGTGTCTCAGATGGAAGTAACCTGTTTCTGTTATCCATGCAGGCGGCATATCTACGCCATATTTATTCTTTACAGAATCCCAATAGGTCTTAATTCTTCCAAGAAAATCCTGACTCTCATAGGTTCTGAAAACCGAGTAAAGATGAATTGCAGGCTGGTCGAAGTAGTTGTGTGTGCCAAGACGGATGGTTTCTTCAAACCAAGGCAGGTCAGCCATTGTCAAGCCATAGCCGAGAATCTTTGCCTCGGGATATTCCTCCCTGATAACCTCGTGCGCTATCTGACACCATCTTGCATAGGATGAGGGGAGCTTTTGTTCCGTTTTATAAGAAGCGTGGTCCTGCTCATTACCTACAATATAGGAATCTGCATAATCCTTGGTTTCACGAACTATAGCACGAAGATATTCTCTGTAATCCTTTTCAAACTGCGGTGTGGGTGCTCCTTTTTGGTATTCTAAGCCTACCTGAAGCGGGAATTGCATAGATTCTACAGAGAGAATTATAGTTCTTTTAATTCCTGCCTCCTTGTAATCCTTAAGAAGCTTTTTGTGATACGGAGCCAAGCCATAACCGCTGTACCCGGAAAACAATCTGGTCCAGGTTATTTCTAATCTTTCTCTACCATAGCCTGCATTTACAACAAGGGGAAGGAGCTTTTCGTGAACAGCATAGTTGTCATACTGGTCAAGGTGAGTAGTAACACCTACATCATAGTTCGGCCTCGTACCATAATTAGTGGTTACACAGAAGAATTCTGCATCCTTTATACAGAAGACCTTACCCTCGTCATCTGTAAGTGTAACTCTCAGCCAATTCATACCAAAGCGTTCCATATCAAATTCATATGTTTTTGATATCGTTTCTTCACCCAAAAAGCTTATTTCGTGATTATTCTCCCAGAGAAGTCTATGTTCTGTATCAAAAGCTTCTATATGGGCATTAAGCTTATATTCGTCTTTAAGCTTATTGGTATAATCAACATTCATTTTTATTTTTTGATTTTCAAAGAAAATGTTTCCCGTTGCATCGCTTGTAATCTTCATATGTATGGGGCTGATTACATCAGCCTTTTTTACTCTTACAGCACCGATTACAACATCATCTCTGACACTATAGCTTGCATTACCGAGATCCAGAAAGGTGCCTCCCACTGAAATACGGAAATCAGCCTCTTTATTAAGACCGTTTTTGAAGCGCGGGTCCTGAATAAAGAAGGTGTGGGTTTTCCACTGCTTTGTATCGGTAAGGTCAACAAATTCGGCATCATCATCGATTTTTTCGTAGCCGTCATATGTTAAGGTGAATACGCCCTCACCATCGTCAAAGTAGTCAACCTCGATTTCCACCGCTTCTCCCTTAAGGTCATACATAAGACTGTCTGATACATCCACATATATGTGCTTTGTACCCTTCCACCTTATCTTCCAGCCTGACGGGTCGTCGGATATTAAGGGGTCAGTTGCTTTATCACCGTACCATGCCTTCATATTCTTAAAGATTGAATGGTCTGAAAATGTACCCCATATTTCTCTGGGCTTTTTCTCAGCTGTTGCAAATGCAACAGTCGGTACAGCTATTGTCAGTACTAAAAAAAGCGAAACAATTTTTGAAAATAATCCTTTTTTCATTTATCCCTTGACACCTCCTATAGACAATCCTTTCATCAGATACTTCTGGAATGTGAAGTAAATTATTATTGGCGGAAGCATTACAAATATCATTACCATAAAGTATATATCTTTTCTTGCAGTACCCGCCAGCTTATAAATCTTAACACCCGTAGGGAGAAGTCTCTCATCTCTCAAAAGAAGATAAGGCCAGAAGAAGTCTCCCCAGATACCGTTGAGTGCAAAGAGCGAAACTGAAAATATTACAGGCTTTGAAAGCGGAAGTATAATCTTAAAGAATATACCAAGCTCCGTACATCCGTCAATTCGTGCCGCCTCAAGATATGACATATGTATTGAGTCAAAGAAGCTCTTGAAGAGAAGCATCGTAAACGGCTGTGCACCCGCCATAATATATAAAGGAATATATGTATTGCTAAGATTTACATGAATTATAGGCATATCAATAAATGTCATGTAAAGCGGTACCATATTCACGGTATGAGGCATCATCATTGTCCATGTGACAAGCATAAACACAAGCTTCCAGCCCTTTGGCTTAAGTCTTGAGAGCGAATAGCCTGCAAGACCGTTAAAAAGCAGGTTAATGATAAGCTGTCCGCCTCCGATAATTATTGTATTTATGTATGCCGTTCCGAAATTCGCCTGTTCCCACGCTTCGATTATCTTATGAGGTTCAAACGAACGGGGTATGATAGTCGGCGGTGTGGCTAAGAATTCATTGATATTCTTAAACGCCGAAAAGAACACCCAAAGCGGCGGGAGTAAGCTTATCATAGCCAGAATTATCAGAATCGTGTATGAACAAACACGGAAAACTCTGACAGAAGGATTCTTATCCTCTATCGGCAGAATAACGGTGTTGTTTTTATCTTGCTTTTTAGTTTTATTCAATTATATCCTCTCCTGTTCTACCGATTTTTATTCTGTAGTAATTCTCTTCTGCATACGGAAGTAGAATATTGTTATTCCGATAAGCAGAATGAACTGTACCATACCTAAGGCAAGTGCGTACTCAACCTTGAAGTTTTCAAATGCATATCTGTAGGACTGAAGTCCCAGAGATATCGAAGCGTTGTTGGGTCCGCCGTCTGTCATGGTAAGAGGACGCTCCATAATCTGGAAAACGCCTATAATCATGTTTACTATAAAAAGGAACACTATTCCCGCTATCTGCGGAAGCGTAATATGCCACATACGCTTGAATATACCTGCACCCTCAATTGCTGCAGCTTCATAGAGTTCGGAATTGATACCCTGAAGACCCGAAAGATAATAAATCATTCTGCCTCCGATAGCACCCCATCCTGCCGACACACATATCCAGAAGATAACCTGCGAGGGTGAATTGAGGAAAAGCTGAGGCTCAGCTCCCAAACGGACCAATATATTATTGAGAAGACCGTTAACATTGGGTTCAAACATCTGTCTCCACATCATTGCTGTTACAATTCCAGGTACAATACTTGGAAAGTATATAGCAAACTTGAGTGCTTTGTGTCCTGTGCGCACTTCGTTAAGAAGCAATGCCACAATTATAGGCGGTAAGAATGCAAGCAAAAGCTCCCATAGAACATACTGTATGGTATTTACAAATGCCTTCATAAAATTTGTATCCGTCACTACCTTGATGTAATTATCAAAACCCACAAACTCAATAGGTGTATATCCGCGCATCTTAAAGAACGAAAGATATGTGCCTATGAAAGTCGGTCTCCACAGTGTCAGAAACATGCATGTTAAACAAGGCAGTATGAAAAACCATGCTATAATTTGTGTTGTATTAAATCTTCTTTTTCTTTTTATTGTCATTGGCGCAGCGTCTTTATTTGCTACATAATCTAAAATGTTTTTCTTCAATTCTTGTCACTCCATTTACTTACTCTGCGTCTTTGAGCGAATTCTTTTCAAAGTTAGCTGCTGCCTCTTTAACTGCCTTCATAAGGTCTGCTTCCTTTGTGCCTGAAAGCGCTTCCTGCATACATCCTGCTATTACCTGATAGAGCTCCTGACAGTTAACTGGCTCTTCCTGCTTAATTGTAACCTTATCAAAATCCATGTAATGCTCAAAATATGAAGTATCAACATTAGCATACTTCTTTATTATTTCTCTGGTATATGCCTGCTTTTCTGAACCCGGGTTCCAGATAGAGAAGGTTGCTACTCCAACCAAATCGCCTTGTTCAGCAGCGCCCTTGTAGCTTTCTTCAATTGTCACCTTATTTTCTTCTGTAAGCTCATATCCGCCGCCAAGATACTTAATCCAGTTCATACATGCTTCGATCTGTTCAGGTGTAGCTTCGGGATTGAATGCATATACAACACCGCCCATCTGAGCATAACGGCCTTTAGGACCTGCGGGCATAGATGCAAATGCTATTTTATTTATGTCCATACCATATGTCTGTGTTAAGGTATTTGTTCCCGGTTCCGCGTACATCATTGCAAGCTTGTCGGTTACAAAAAGCTCATAGAGTTCAGCACTTCCTATAAGAGCATTGTCGGGGAAGTAGCCTTTCTTTCTCATATCCTGAAGCCACATAAGAGAATCAACAAATTCCTGGCTTCCGAATTTTGCCTTCCACTGGTCTCCAACCTTTTCTTCAAAGACTGTACCATAGGACCAAGCGAGGTTAAGCATATGCCATCCGCCTCCGTTACCCTTGGTAAACATACCAAAGCCATAAGCACCTGTCTTTTCCTTAATAATCTTGGAGAATTCCATAACATCTTCATATGTTTCGGGATACATGAGGCTTCCGTCCTCGTTTACAAGTCCCGCTTTCTTGAATACATCCTTATTGATTGCAAGACCCATTGTATATGTACTCTTTCCAAGCATATACTGTCTGCCGTCATCTAAGGTAAGAAGTTCATCTATCTGCTTTGCGTAGTTCTCTCTGTAGCCAAACTTTTCTGCAAAGTCGGTAACATCTGCTGCGTAGCCTGAGCTGCCGATTCTTTCTACCTCTGTGAAGTAGGTCTGGTACATTGTGGGAAGCTGTCCGCTTGCCGCCTGAGGCAGGAAGGACTTAACATCATATGTCCACTCATTGGGGACGATAGTAACATTGGGATAGTCCTTTTCAAACTTTGCCTTAATTTCTTCGTACTGTGCCTTCTGGGCAGGGTTTGAATCTGTCGGCCATGTACCGATTTCGATAACAACCTTTTCGTCACTTACCTTGTCTTTGTTACATCCTGCAAGCGGTACTATACATATAACGCATGCAAGAAGCAAAGATAATGCTTTTTTCATCATAATTCTACATCTCCCTTTTAAATTTAATAAAATTTTGTATATATATTTTATCAGTTATGCACAAAAGTCACAACCGACAATAATGATTTTTGGGGTGTATTATTCTAACCTGTTAAACTGATTGGGCGGTTCTCCCGTTACCTTTTTGAACACCTTGCTGAAATATTTGGCATCGTCATAGCCAACCTTCCTCGAAACATCATATATCTTATTATTCTTATCCCTCAGCATGTTTTTTGCTATATAAATTCTGTACTCCGTTACAAACTCAATGACTGTCATGCCTGTCTCCTTTTTGAAGGCTCTCATAAGATGCCCCTCGGACACGAAAAACTGTTTTGCAAGAATATCTACATTTATCTTATTTGAATAGTTCTGCATTATATAAACACAAACTTCCCTTACCAAGCTCGAGAACTTATTTACATCTATAAACTGATGGTGCGACCTCAGGTTATTTAGGAATTTTTCAAACCACACTTCTATATCGGCTACATTTTCGAGCTGAGCTATCTCTATGGCGGGCTGGATTTTTCTGCCGAATACAAGTTGCATTTCCTCTAGGTTTTTTGCCGACTGCTTTACCATCATAACCGCAAGCTCAATTATGGTATCTTTGATGTTTTCAATATCAACCTTTGAATGTTTGCCGAGTCTTTCAAATGCGGTTTTGAGAATACCGCGGACCTTTTCGATGGCATTTACTTCTATTGCATCAAGAATGTCTTCCTTTTCTTCCTCCGAAAATATCGGTTCAAAGCGTCCTTCCAGCATTTTGACATCATCATAATATATAATGGTGTTTGTTTCAAAGGAGTTTTTATTGTTAAGAGCTATGCATGACTGCTTGTACAGCTCATGTATGCACCTTATATCGCTTTCAACACGCGATACCCCTATGCTTAGTCTTTTGCCTGTTTTCATACCGAAGTGCTCTCGGATATTCTTAAGTATCTCACCTTCTGACATTTTTCCGTTTCTTTCAAAGATTATCATTACAACATTTCGCTCGCCCACAAGTATTGAAATTGTATAATGTATATCTATTCCCGAAAAATAGTCCACACACTCCAAAAGCTCCGTTGTATATTTTAATGAAACATTATTCCCTTCCTCATAGCCTTTTTCTATTCTTATATTCGCTACAAGAAAGCGTTCATCAGGAACGGATATTCCCATAGTTTCTATAAGCCCTGCTGTGTCCTCTTCTTCAAGAAGCTTTCTTAACGCAATCTGCTGTTTTGTTATTCGGTTTAAGAGCTTTTTTTCTTTCTGTATATCGGACTTCACCGAAATTATAGCCTCTATA
>JAZREC010000271.1:0-11417 GCA_045660605.1 Clostridia bacterium | reverse complement strand
TTTCATTGCGTCCGTAAGGGAATCGCATATTGTAGCTATTCTTCCGATGCCCGAGAGCTCCAGAAGCTTTTTTATTGTCGGCTTGCTTGTGACAATAATAACCTTTCCGCCAATGGCAGACATCATCTTATATCGTCCTATAATAATACCTATTCCTGAGCTGTCCATAAAATCCAGACGGGAAAAATCAAAAATTATCCTTGCTACATTCTCAAGACTTATCCTTACATCTATCTCTTCTCGGATAGATGAGGCATTGTGCTGGTCGATATCTCCCGTCACAGTAACGATAAGCGTTCTGTGACGCACACTGAAGTTAAGCATATATAATTCCTCCTTTGATTTACTTACACTATTCTAAGGAAGAATTATTTTTCCTTTGTCGGGAAATATCATTTACTGTCTTAAATATATTCTGAGTGCTCCCGCAAGATACAGCGATCCTGCTATACATACAAAGCCTCTGTCTCCTGCCATATCCAACGCTAAGTCCGATGCCTTTTTATAATCAGGCTCATACAGGCTGTCGGGAATATATTTAAGAATTCTCTCATAAACATTCATACCGTTGGTCTGCCTCATGCTCGGCACATCTGTCACGATAAATTTTGCCTTAAGTGAGGAAAGCTCCTTTGCCGAGGACTCAAAGTCCTTGTCATTGAGCATACCTATAAGGCACACCCTGTTTTCCTCAGGTATATATTTTCTTACGCTATCAGAGAATGCACATATTCCCTGATGGTTATGTGCTCCGTCTATGATAACATTATCCCTCACAAGCTCAAATCGACACTTCCATCGGGTGTTCTCTATTCCCTCTTTGATAAAAGGCATATCAATACCCATAAGCTCAGCCGACTTTATTGCAAGAAGTGCATTACAGACCTGATGCTCTCCCAAAAGCGGAATTCTTATATTACAATCTTTTATTTTTATGACTGTTTCTGCCATGCTCTGAGATATTATCTCAGAGCTATATTCAGGAATGAAAATCTCTGCATTTTTTTCTTTGGCAACACCTTTTATAACACCCATAGACACATCATCTGTATCAGGATGAAGAACAACCCTTGAGCCGTCCTTTATTGTACCTGCCTTTTGGAAGGCTATTTCCTCAAGTGTGTCTCCAAGGATTTCCGTATGGTCAAGCCCTATACGGCATATGAGGTTGAGTACGGGGTTTTCTATGACATTGGTAGAATCATAGAGTCCTCCGAGTCCGCACTCCAAAACCACATAATCGCAACCCTCATCATAAAAATACAAAAATCCTATTGCTGTAATAATTTCAAATTCTATGGGATGTACCCCGTCCATACTCTCTATGGCATCCTTTACCTTGTTGGTATAGTACACCAGTTTGTCGGAGGGTATATTTACACCGTCTATTGTAAGGCGTTCGCCAAAGCTTTCGATATACGGCGATGTATTCATTCCTACCTTATACCCTGCTGATGTAAGGATATTCCTGAGCATCGAGCATACAGAACCCTTGCCGTTGGTCCCTGCGGTGTGTATACACCTTAGCTTTTTGTGAGGATTGCCCAGTACAGAGAGCAGGGCTTTGATATTACAAAGCCCTGCCTTTTTTCCAAATCTGCCGGCAGAATGAATATATTCGATACATTCTTTTTCTGTTTTAAGCAATTTAGTCACCTTATTTTAATTTTTCTATGCTTTCGAGTACCTTAGAGAGCATTGCCTTGTACTTTTCTCCCTTTGCCTTTTCCTCGTCAACTATCTTCTGAGGTGCTTTTTCCACAAAAGAAGCATTGGAAAGCTTGCTTTCCACTCTCTTGATTTCATCCTCAAGCTTTTTCTGTTCCTGAGTGAGTCTCTCAAGCTCCTTGGATTTGTCAACAAGCTCATCCAAAGGAATATATATCTGTGCTCCCTCGGTAACTGCGTTAACCGCATTGTCTCCTACTCCCGCCATATCGCTCTGTATAACGGTTTCCGACGCACTTGCAAGCTTTTCGAAGAATACTTCTGTACCCTCGAAAACTTCCTTATTGTCTGTAACTATGATTACCTTTGCCTTCTTTGAGGGAACAACATTCATCTGTGTTCTGAGGTTTCGGATACTTCTTATGGCATCCATAACAAGCTGCATACGCTTTTCATCCTCGGGGAAGGAAAGCTTATCATCATATTTGGGCCACTCGGAAATCATAATGCTTTCCTCGCCTGTGGGAAGATATCCGAATATCTCCTCTGTAATAAACGGCATAAAGGGATGAAGAAGCTTAAGTGTATTTACAAGTATATACGAAAGCACCTTCTGTGCAACCTTGTCAGGACCCGAAGTTTCATAAAGACGCGGTTTAACAAGCTCAATATACCAGTCGCAGTAGTTATCCCATATAAAGTCATAGAGCTTGGATACTGCAACTCCGAGTTCAAACTTATCAAGGTTATCTGTAACCTCTTTTGCAAGAGTATTGAATGAGCTTATAATCCACTTATCCTCGCATTTGAGTTCGGATGGGTCGGGAAGCTCTACCTTGTCTATATCGAGATTCATAAGAAGGAATCTCGATGCGTTCCATATCTTATTGGCAAAGTTTCTGCTTGCCTCTACCCTCTCCTTATAGTAACGCATATCGTTTCCGGGTGAGTTTCCTGTAGCAAGAGTAAATCTTAACGCATCTGCACCGTACTCTGCAATAACCTCAAGGGGATCGATACCGTTACCGAGTGACTTACTCATCTTTCTGCCCTGGCTGTCTCTTACGATACCGTGTATAAATACATACTTAAACGGTTCTTTATCCATATGCTCCATAGCAGAGAATATCATTCTTGCAACCCAGAAGAATATGATATCATATCCTGTTACAAGTACGCTTGTAGGATAGAAGTATTTGAGGTCTTCTGTATTTTCGGGCCAGCCGAGTGTGGAGAACGGCCAGAGTGCCGAGCTGAACCATGTATCGAGAACATCGGGGTCCTGCTTCATGGGTTTACCGCACTTGGGACATACCTTAACCTCGTCCTTGGAAACAACTGTCTCACCGCATTCGCAGTAGAACGCAGGAATTCTGTGACCCCACCAGAGCTGACGGGATATACACCAGTCATGCACATTTTCCATCCAGTTAAGGTAGGTCTTGCTGAAGCGGTCGGGAACAAATTTGATTGTGCCGTCCTTTACAACCTCTATTGCTTTTTCTGCAAGAGGCTTCATCTTAACAAACCACTGTTTTGAAGTAATAGGTTCAACTGTGGTTGAACATCTGTAGCACTGACCCACATTGTGCTTGTGGGGAACTACCTTTACAAGAAGTCCCTCGGCTTCAAGGTCTGCTACCATTGCTTTTCTTGCTTCGTAGCGGTCCATTCCCTCGTACTTACCGCCGTAGGAATTAACTGTAGCATCGTCGTTTAATACCTTAATCTGCTCAAGATTGTGTCTTAATCCAACCTCAAAGTCATTGGGGTCGTGAGCAGGTGTAATCTTAACACAGCCTGTACCGAATTCCTTGTCAACATATTCGTCGGCAATTATGGGTATCTCTCTTCCTACAAGAGGAAGAATGAGGGTCTTTCCTACAAGATGTGTATATCTTTCATCCTCGGGATGAACAGCAACAGCAGTATCTCCGAGAAGTGTCTCGGGTCTTGTTGTTGCAATTTCTATAAATTCATCGGAATCCTTTACGGGATATTTGATATGCCAGAAAAATCCGTCCTGCTCCTCATACTCTACCTCTGCATCGGAAAGTGCAGTAATACAGTGGGGACACCAGTTGATTATTCTGTTACCCTGATATATAAGGTCTTTTTCATAGAGCTTGACAAATACTTCTTTAACAGCCTCCGAGCAACCCTCGTCCATTGTAAAACGCTCTCTTGACCAGTCGCATGAACAACCGAGCTTCTTTATTTGGTTGATTATACGGCTTCCGAATTTGTTCTTCCAGTCCCATACTCTCTCGAGGAACTTGTCCCTTCCGAGGTCATATCTTGTAAGCCCTTCCTCATTGCGAAGAGCTTCCTCAACCTTAATCTGTGTAGCAATACCTGCATGGTCCGTTCCGGGAATCCAGAGTGCATTGTAGCCTGCCATTCTCTTATAACGGACAAGTATATCCTGAAGTGTCTCGTCCAGAGCATGACCCATATGAAGCTGACCTGTAACATTCGGGGGCGGAATTACAACCGTAAAGGGTTCTTTCGATTCATCGGCAGATGCACCGAAATAGTTATTCTCTACCCAGTTTTCGTATATTCTGTCCTCAACCTCGGCAGGATTATACTGCTTGGCGAGTTCTCTTTTTGAAGCCATTGATTTCAATCCTCTCACAATAACATTATACTAATAACACCCGCAAGGGTGATTACATATAAAATTGATTTGAATACTATTACCTGTTTCTCGGAAGGTTCTTCCTTAAGTATGAGTCTGAGAACCTTGCCTGCAGTATAGTTCAAAACCAAAAGTACAATAAGTACAGCAAAAATTATGTATTTAATCATTATATTCTCCACAATCAATAAATATGCATAATATGTATACATTCATCGGGATACCGAGTACCCCGATGAATAAGCAAAATTATTTGGAAAGTATACCAACAAGATTGTAGAGTTCCTCGTCTACAGTTTTCTTCATGCTGAGACCCTCGGTAATATCAAAGTCAGCTATTTTGCCGTTCTCCATACCTACTACTCTGTTTGACTTGCCCTCAGCGAGAAGCTGTACAGCCTTAACACCCATTTCTGTAGCAGTAACTCTGTCTCTTACTGTGGGCGAACCGCCTCTCTGTACATGACCGAGAATTGTAGCTCTTGTCTCTACTCCTGTCTTTTCTTCGATGTCCTTTGCCATCTGCCTTGTATCTATTCCCATAAGCTCGGAAACAACCACAATACTGTGCTTTCTGCCGTTGGCTCTGCCGTTCTTTATAGGTTCTATAACATCCTTTTCAAAATCATACGGGATTTCGGGCACGAGAACTGCTTCTGCACCGCATGCTATGGCAATCTCTACCGCCACATAGCCTGCACCTGCACCCATAACCTCAAGCACTGAGCATCTGTGATGTGATTCGCATGTGTCTCTGAGCTTATCTGCTGCTTCGAGTGCAGTATTGAGTGCTGTGTCAAATCCTATTGTATATTCTGTGCAGGAAATATCGTTGTCTATTGTTCCGGGAATGGCAACTGTGGGAATTCCCTCGTTTGCCAAGGCTCTTGCACCCATAAATGTACCGTCACCGCCTACAACAACGAGAGCATCTATACCGTTGTCACGGCATGCCTGTGCTCCTGCCTTTATTCCCTCAGGGGTCTTAAATTCAAGACAGCGTGCAGTTTCGAGCATTGTACCGCCCTTCTGCAGATATCCGCTTACATCCCTTGCAGTCATCTCAAACATATTGCCGTCAAGAAGACCTCTGTAGCCCTTCTTGATACCCATAACTCTATAGCCCATGCTAAGTGCCATTCTTACGACAGCTCTTACTGCTGCATTCATACCGGGGGCATCGCCTCCGCTTGTAAGAACACCTATTGTTTTGATTTCCATTATAATTCGCCTCCAAAGCTTTTGTTGTTGCTGAATTTTTGCTTTTTTACAAAAAAAATGCTACTATATCATTATACAAAATACATTTTATAACATTTTTTGCAAAAAATCAAGTATTATGCACAATATTTCGACTTAAATTTACATTTATTTTCCAATGAACATCTGTGTCCATATATTTCCCTGTGACACATGGCCTACACCTATCTCAGTATATGACGAACTTAGAATGTTTGCTCTGTGCCCCGATGAGTTCATCCACGCATCCACAACTGCCTGCGGGCTTCTTTGTCCCTTGGCTATATTCTCTCCCGCAGTCCTATATGATATACCAAAGCTTTTCATCATATCAAACGGGCTTCCGTAGGTGGGACTCTGGTGCGAGAAGTATCCCTTGTCCCTCATATCCATAGATTTGTAGCGTGCCACACGGGAAAGCTGCCAGTTTATTTTAAGCTTCTTAAGGCCGTTTTTAACTCTTATCTCATTAACGAGATCCACTACCTCTCTTTCAAAGCTTGTCATAGCGTTTTCTTCATTGGGTACTGTTATCTTATCTCCCGGGTATATGAGATCGGGGTTCTTTATATGGTCATTTTCATTTATTATTTCGCTGAGACCTGTTTCGTACTTTACGGATATTTTCCACATGGTATCTCCCGAAACAACATTGTGAACTGTCGCAGCCTGTGCTGTAGTATTTATTATGGCGATAAGTGCAATCGCACTGATAAGTGATTTCTTTTTCATCAGTCCTACCTCCTTGTTTTGTATTATCAAAAAGCAACAACATAGCCAATTATACCACAAGTGGTTTACATAATACAAATGCAAAATATGCCAAAGGGGCTTTGCAGAGCCTCTTTGGCATATTAACGGGTATAAATTATTCTATTTTTGCTGTACGGTTTTTACATTTTCTGCACCGACGGTTTCCCAAAGCTTCTTTATAAGGCCGTTGCAAAGGGTCACGCCGTGTCTTTCGTCAGACATTACCCTCTCGCCTGTGTCCTCAAACAAAAGACACACCCTGCTTTTCCCCTTGTAATCGGATATGATATCCGTCACATTTTTGACATTATCTCTGTCTGTAATGCGGATGTACAGTCTTGCACCGTCCGAAACGGAAAGCTTGTCTGCATCTATGGCAGATATAAGCGACAGGCTTGTCTCTCCGTTTCGCTTTCTTACCCCTGCGGTAAGAAGAAGCACTCTGCCCTCTTTAAGGACATGGGCATATCTGATGTATGAAGCTTCAAATACTGTCACATCAAGGGTATCATAGAAATCGGCAAAGCTTACCGTATAAAGCGTTACTCCGCTTTTTGTTCTGCTTGTCCTTATTTCCGTCACAACGCCGATTACACTAACCGATGAACCATCCTTGGTATCTCCGTCTCCCAAAGCATAGAGCTGTGTATTGGAAAAGCACGAGCTGACCAAAAGATATTTCTCCATCGGATTTCCGCTAAGATACATTCCCGACAGATTGTGCTCAAAGGCAAGCTTCTCTTCCGTGGAAAAGTCCTCGGCATCATCAATGCTTATGCTCTCGGGTTCAAAATCCTCCCTGAACTCTCCGAAAAGACTTATCTGATCCTCGCTTCTGCCGAATGTATCCTTTTGCATAGCGTCAATAAGTCTTTCGTAATTCAATGTAAGAACACGCCTGTTTGGAAAGATGCTGTCAAATGCACCGCTTTTTATAAGAACCTCTACAGTTCGTTTGTTTATGTCATAGGAGCTCATTCTGGAAAGAAAATCTTCAAAGCTTACAAAATTACCCCTTTCGGTTCGTTCCTTTTCGATATCTTTTGGGAAGTTCATTCCGACATTTTTGAGTGCCGACAGACCAAATCTCACATCTGCGCCCTCGGGGGTAAACTGTGCACAGCTTTTGTTTATATCAGGGGGCAGAAGCCTTATGGAATACTTTGCAAAATCCTTGACATACTTATATATTTTGTGCGAGCTTCCGAGCAGGCTTGTAAGAAGCGAGGCAAGGTACTGTGTGGGATAGTTCGCCTTAAGATATGCCGTTGTATATGCAAGATAAGCATAGCATGCACCGTGAGATTTGTTAAACGCATAGTTGGCAAAATCCGAAAGGATATCAAAAACCTTGTTTGCAGTAATTTTATCAATTCCCCTTCTTACCGCACCCTCAACCTCTATAGTGCCGTCGGCGGATACAAGTCCGTTTACAAAGACCTCTCTTTCCTTTGCCATCTCTTCCGGCTTTTTCTTAGCCATCGCTCTTCTTACGAGGTCTGCTCTGCCGTATGAGTATCCTGCCATTTCACGAACAATACTCATAACCTGCTCCTGATATATTATCGTTCCGTAGGTTGGCTCAAGTATAGATTTGAGAGAGGGGTGGATATATTTTATTTTTTCGGGATTTTTTAAATTTTCCAGAAACTCGGGTATCTGCTCCATGGGTCCGGGGCGGTATATACTTGTTGTGGCTATGATGTCCTCAAGCTTCTTTGGACGGAACTTTCTTAAAAATGCCTGAAGCCCGGGATTTTCCAGCTGGAACACTCCATCTGTGTCGCCCCGCGATATAAGCTCAAAGGTCTTTTTGTCTTCAAGGTCTATGGAAGAAATATCTGTCTTCTCTCCCGTTGTTTCCTCTATAAGCTTTACTGTATTATTTATAATAGTAAGATTTCTAAGTCCCAGAAAGTCCATTTTGAGAAGTCCGATTTTTTCCAAAGAGGACATGGTGTACTGGGTAATAAGTCCCTTTTCGCCCGTTTGTACGGGAACATATTCCGTAAGGGGTCTGTCGCTTATTACAACGCCTGCCGCATGGGTTGAAGCATGGCGGACTATACCCTCGCTCTTTAGGGCAAGGTCTATAAGCTCCTTTACCTTTCTTTCTGTTTCGTAAAGGGTGCGAAGCTTAGGTTCTGACTTTAGGGCATCGGATATTGTAACTCCCGGTTTTTCGGGAATGAAACCCGCCACCCTGTCAACCGTCTGGGCGTCCGTGCCGAGAACTCTGCCGACATCTCTTACTGCCGCTCTTGCTGCAAGAGTACCGAATGTAATAATTCCCGCAACTCTGTCCTCTCCGTACTTTGAGATAACATATTCCCTTACCTCGTCTCTGCGTTCGTTGCAGATGTCTATATCTATATCGGGCATGCTTATGCGTTCGGGATTTAAAAATCTTTCAAAAACAAGACCGTATTTAAGGGGGTCTATCTCTGTTATATTGAGGGTATATGCCACAATGCTTCCTGCGGCACTTCCTCTGCCGGGTCCTATGGGGATTGAATTATCCTTTGCGTACTTTATTAAATCCCACACTATGAGAAAATAGTCCGTATATCCCATAGAATTTATGGTGCCCAGTTCGTAATCAATCCTGTCCGAAATTTCCTTTGTGATTTCACCGTATTTGAGCCTTGCTCCGTCCATACAAAGCTTTTTTAGGTACCCTGCATGGTCTGCATCTATTTGTATTGAGGGCAGATGAACGGTGTTAAAATCCAAGGTAAGATTACACTCATTGGCAATTTTTACTGTGTTTTCGAGAGCTGACGGAAAAGCTTCAAACAGAGAATACATTTCTTCCTTGCTTCTCAGATAAAATTCGTCACCCGAAAACTTAAGCCTGTTTGGGTCGTCAAGCTTTTTGCCTGTTTGTATACATGTGAGAACATCCTGCAGGAGACTGTCCTCTTTCCTTGTGTAGTGGATGTCATTGGTAGCAACAAGGGGTATGCCCGTCTCCTCGGAAATGCGTTTCATACCCTGTCTTACTGCCTCTTCCTCGGGGATTGAGTGGTTTTGAATTTCGAGGTAAAAATTGCCTCTTCCGAATATACTGTCCAGCTCAAGAGCTTTTTTTCTGGCACCCTCATAGTCCCCCGAAATAAGACAGGCACTCACCTGTCCCTTGAGACAGCCGCTAAGTGCCGTAAGTCCTTCGGAATACTCACTAAGAAGCTCCGTATCTATTCTTGGTTTGTAATAAAAGCCTTCCTTATACGCCATTGAAACCAATGTCATAAGGTTTCGGTATCCATTAGAATCACGGCACAGTAAAACAAGGTGTCCGTAGTCGGAAACCTTTGAATGTCTGCCAGACGGTGCTGTATAGACCTCGCATCCGATGATTGGCTTTATGCCCCGCTTTTTTGCTTCTTCATAAAACTCCACCGCACCGTACATAACACCATGGTCGGTTATGGCAAAACTGCTAAACCCCTGTTCTTTTGCATAGTCAAGAAGCTCGGGGATTTTTGAACTGCCGTCAAGCAGGCTGTATTGAGTGTGGACATGCAAATGAGTAAAATCTAACACTTTTCTGCTATCTCCTGAATTTTGCGAAGACGGTGGTTTACTCCCGATTTTCCAAGAGGTGGGTCAAGAAGCTCTCCAAGCTCTTTTAATGAGCACTCCCTGTACTCCATCCTGAGTCTTGCGACCTCCTTGAGACTGTCGGGAAGCTTTTCAAACTGTCCGTTTTCCATAAGCTTGTTTATTGCCTTGACCTGTTCCATCGATGCATCCACAAGCTTTTGGAGATTTGCCGCCTCGCAGTTGGTGGTTCTGTTTACATTATTTCTTATTTCCTTGATAATCTTGGCATTATGAAAATCCATGAGTACCTTGTATGCACCCATGAGAGTAAGTATATCCGCTATTTCTTCGCTGTTTTTGTAATAAATTACCATACTCCCCGAACGGACAACCACTCTTGGATTTAATGAAAGTGCCTTCATAATTACAAACAAATCATTGTGAAGTCCGTAATTTGCACTTGCAAACTCCATGTGGTACTTTTTTTCGGGGCTCATTACAGCACCCGAGGTAAGAAATACCCCTCTTAAAAATGCTTTCATTTTTGCGCTCTTGTCAATATAGTCTGTATTTACCCTCAAAAGCTTAAGGTAGTTTATCTGCGAAGCCTTGGAAACAAAGCCAAGTGATAACATAAGGTTTATTGTATCTGCATTTTCTGTATACACAGTATAATATACCTTGTTTGAAGGGGTCTTATTTATGGCTATTTTGGAAACTATTCCTACTGTCTCCTTCATAAGCTTAAATATTCTTCTTGCAATTTTGGCATTTTCAGTAACTGTTACAAGCCTTAAACTGCCCTTTTCTCTCTTTAGTCTTCCTCCGAAAGCAACTGCACCCATAAGCTCACAGAGTGCGGCTGATGTTGAGACATTTTTTATTTTAACAAGTTCGTTTTTTGTATCTGACGAAAATGACATTTGTATACTCCTTAAAATTCACGGAACTCTCCCACAAATCTAACTTTAGGCTCAAGATGTACCCCGAATTTATCGTAAACCGTTGTTTTTATTTTCTGCATAAGGCGGAAAACATCCATGCTTGTTGCATTGTCATAATTGATTACAAATCCGCAATGCTTCATAGATACCATAGCTCCGCCTACCCGTTCGCCCCTTAAGTCTGCATCGTCGATGAGCTTTGCAGCAAAATACCCCTCAGGTCTTTTGAAGGTACTTCCTGCACTGGGATATTCTATGGGTTGTTTTTCTCTGCGTCTCATGTTGAGTTCATCGCAAAGTGCCTTGATATCATCCTTATTGGCCTTTGAGAGCTTTATTTTTGAAGACAGTATAATATCGTCCTTGGTAAATATACTCTTGCGGTAACCAAAGCCGTGCATATCTCCTGTGACGGTTTTTATCCCACCTGTTTTGTCTATATATGTTGTCTCAAAGACTACATCCTTGATTTCTCCGCCGTAAGCTCCTGCATTCATAACAACTGCACCACCAAGACTTCCGGGAATTCCCGAAGCAAACTCAAAGCCTGAAAGGCAGTTTTTATATGCAGTGTTTGCAATTTTTGACAAAAGTGCACCCGACATTGCAGTGATTTCATTTTCGTT
>JAZREC010000270.1:0-1867 GCA_045660605.1 Clostridia bacterium | reverse complement strand
CTTTTCGGGGATTAGTTGTCATATCTGCCTCTTAAAATTATACCTGTATCAATATTGTTTCCCTTCAGGTATTCGGAAACGGGCATTTGCTTTTTGCCCTCGGGTTGTATTTCGTATACTCTAAGAATGCTTGAGTTTCCGCAACATACATCAAAGCTATCCGAATTAACAGAAAGTATTACACCTGCTTTATCAATTGTGCTGTTTGTATCCACGGGTAATGCTTTAAGAATTTTCAGCGATTTATCATTCATTGTGCATGACGCCTTTGGAAACGGTGTAAGTCCGCGTATAAGATTTGATATTTCCAAGGCAGTTTTATTCCAGTCTATAACAGTCATTTCCTTGGTTATCATAGATGCATAATGGGTAGTTGTTTCGCCCTGCGGAATTCTTGTTACAGTTCCGATGTTTCTGATGGTTTCCAAAAGTAATTCTGCACCCTCTGATGCAAGTCTGTCGTGGACAGTTTCAAAGTTATCTTCCTGTGTAAGCTTTATTTTTGAACTAAGCAGCATGTCACCGGTATCAAGACCCGTATCCATAAACATAGTTGTGACACCTGTTTCCTCCAAGCCGTCAATAAGCGCCCACTGCATAGGTGCCGCACCGCGATAAGCAGGAAGAAGAGACCCATGAACATTGATACATCCGTATTTGGGGTAATCAATAACATACTTTGGCAAAAGTTTGCCGTATGCAACTACTGCAATAAGGTCGGGATTTTCTTCATTTAATATACTTTCGAAATTTTCTTTCTTAAGATTTTCGGGTTGATATATATTTTGTATTCCCAGCTCGCGAGCACAAAGATACACATCGGGGGGAGTCATCTTATGTCCTCTTCCTCTGGGTTTATCCTCTGTGGTAACTACGCTTGTAACATCAAATCCTCCGTCAACAAGCGCTCTTAGGGAAACACAAGCAAATTCAGGTGTTCCCATAAACATTATTTTCATATCAGACATCACTCTTCTTCCGGCTCAATAAATTCGGTAACCTTGTCAACAAACACAATTCCGTCAAGATGGTCAAGTTCGTGGCAGAATGCCTTTGCAAGAAGTCCCTCACCCGAAATTGTAATCTTGTCTCCGTCTCTGTTTAATGCAGTAACGGTTACCTTTTCGGGACGGACAACATATCCGCATTTGCCCGGAACACTGAGACATCCCTCAACATCCTTTATGTTGCCTTCAACATCGGTTATTTCGGGGTTGATAAGTTCAATAAGACCCTCACCGATATCAATAACAACTATTCTTTTGAGAATTCCTATCTGCGGTGCAGCAAGTCCAACACCTCCGGCATTGTACATTGTTTCTGCCATATCATCAAGAAGAGTAAGTATTCTTTCGTCTATTGTCTCAACCTGACGGCATTTTTTTCTAAGTATATCGTCGCCAAGCTTTCTGATGTTTCTCAGTGCCATATGATCACCTTTCCTAGTACATATTTGATGGATTTACATCAATTGATATCTGTGCATCAATCCTTGTTGAAGATATCTTTTTGTTAAGAAACGCTATTTTATCGTATAAATCCTTTGAATATCGTGTTTTAATTAAAATTCTGTATCTGTATTTCCCGTTAATTCTGAAAATCGGTGCTTCGGTTAATTGGTAAATTATAGCCTCCGAAGAACTAACGGTTTTAATAAGTTCATTTCGGAATTTTTCTCCAAGCTTTCTTGCTTCGTCCTTTTTCTCCGATGTAAAAACAAAGTTTATAAACTCGCAAAAAGGCGGATATATAAGTAGCTTTCTTAATTCTATTTCGTCATTATAAAAGCTCTCATAATCCTGATTTGCGGCACATATAATCGTCTCGTTTTCGGCATTGTAGGTTTGCGTTACCGCCCTGCCTCCTA
>JAZREC010000269.1:0-4288 GCA_045660605.1 Clostridia bacterium | reverse complement strand
CTCGTATTTTTTTGGAATAAATAATATTAATATACTTTCATATTAATAACAAGTTGAAAAGGAAAAGTTCTTGGTGTTGAGATTGTCTGATGAGATTTTATCAAAATGTAATTGAGTATTTTTGAATGTATGTGAGAAATGAATATTCCCACCTTTTTCCTTACATAAAAATTCCTTGCGTGCACAAAATAGCATTGTAAAATCAATTTGCATGGGACGATGCTAGCATCGTCCCGTTATTAAAAGGAGTTTAAGTGTAAATGAAAGCTACAGGAATTGTTCGAAGAATAGACGACCTTGGACGCGTTGTAATTCCCAAAGAAATCCGCAGAACAATGAGAATTCGTGAAGGCGACCCGCTTGAGATATATACAGACAGAGAGCGTGGGGTAATATTTAAGAAGTATTCCCCCGTAAATGTGCTTGGTGATTTTGCAAGCCAGTATGCACAGACACTTTTCAAAACATCGGGGTATCCTGTATGCATTACAGATAAGGATTCCATTATAGCAACCGCAGGAGTTGCCAAGAGAGAGCTTTTTGAAAAGCCCGTTAGCTCCGAAATGGAAAAAATAATGGAAGATAAAACATCCTTTGTATGTACAGACTCAAAAAGAGTTCCCATAACTGACCATTACGAAAAGTACACCGCAGGAGTTATCTCACCGATTATATCGGAGGGTGATGTGCTTGGCAATGTGGTTGTAATGAGAGCAGACGAAAAAGAAAAAATGACAGATGTAGAGGTTAAACTCGCCAGTGCCGCATCAATGTTTCTTGCAAAGCAAATGGAGATATAAGAGCCGAATCCCGTGTGCTTAACAAAAAGCAGACTGTGAGTTTTTTCGCAGTCTGCTTTTTAAGTTACATATTTTCCATTATGCCGTCTATTACAGTGCCGATGGTTTTGAACATATTGTTTGCACTTGAACGCATTTTTTTGTGTTGTTTGTCGTTGATAGGGTCAGCAAGCATCCCGATTGCCGCACCGATTACGGCACCGCAGGCTATACCGCCCAAAAAGCCTTTTCCAAACATTGTTTTTCCTCCTTATATAAGAATAGTCGTTTTTTCTTTGATACAGTCATCTGCAAAATAACCCTGCGGATGCGAGCAAACAGGGCATGCAAGCGGAGCTGATGTCCCTTTGTGTACATGACCGCAGTTTGAACATACCCAGAGGGTATCGTTGTCAGCTTTTGAGAGCTTGGAAGATGTCATTAAATTTAAGAAGGTTTCAAACCTTTCTGCGTGTATCTTTTCGATTTCGCTTATCATCGAAAAGGCATTGCTGATTTCTATAAAACCTTCTTTTTGGGCAACTTCTGCAAAGTATTTATACGCAGAATTGTATTCGTCATATTCGTTTTTGACTGCTGCATTAAGATGTTCTCTCGTTGTTTTGTATGAGTTTACTGGATAAGATGCCGTTATGTCAAAGTCTGTGTCGTTGACCTCCTTAAGAAACCCGTAGAATACTGTTGCGTGTGCCTGTTCCTGCTTGGCTGTAAAGTCAAAAATCTTGCCCACTACTTGATATCCTTCGCCAAAAGCACATTCAGATGCCATATTATATCTGTTTCTTGCCATACTCTCACCTGCAAAGGCACGCATGAGATTTATTTTTGTTTCACTTTTAAGAAAATCCATAAAAAATCACCTCCTCTATTAAATTTTTTGCGTAGAGGGGGTGATTTATTCTTTTTTTATTTTAATTCAAAATATTTCATAAGTACCTGTCTTGCGATAGGTGCGGCAACCGAACCGCCCGTATTTTTGTTTGGGAGGTTTTCGACCACAACGCAAATAGCAATCCCGGGATTATCATACGGTGCAAATCCAGCAAAAAGTGCATGGGCAGTTCCTGCTTCAGTATCTATTTCTGCCGTTCCTGTTTTTCCGCATACATCTCGTCCGTATATTGCGGCACCGCTTCCGGTTCCGCTGTCTACACATGCTTTCATCAGATTTTTGATTTTTCGGGCAACGGCTTTGCTTGTACAATTATTAAGAACGGACGGCTCCTCGTACATTTTTGTTGTACCGGATACGCAGTCTACTATATAAGGCTCCATCATTGTTCCGTCATTGGCTATTGCAGATGCTATCATTGCAAGGTGCAGGGGAGTAGCCTTTACATCTCCCTGACCGAGAGCCAGATTTGTTATATCACCCGCCGAGGTTAAGTCATTTGGCACCGTACTCCTTGAAACACCGAGTCTGCTCATGCGGATATTTCCGCCAAAGCAGAAGTTTTTTGCCGTTTGTCTTATTTTGTCATCGCCAAGTGCATTTGCCGCCTCTGAAAAATAGATGTTGCTTGAGCTTTTGAACCCAAGCTCCAAATCGGTTTCGCCAAGGAACTTCCCATCTCCGTCACCGTAATTTTTTACCTTTACGGTAAGGGAACCCGAATCATCGAATACAAAGTCTTCCATGTCATTTTCGAGCATAGATGCCGTTACAATAAGCTTAAATATAGAGCCGGGGGGATAGGTTTCCATCGTTGCTCTTCGAAGAAGTGCATGGTTGTTTTGATTATTTGCATCCTTAAGGCTTTTATCAAGTGTATCGGGTGAGGGGTCAAAGTCGGGTTTGCTTACCATAGCAAGTATTTTTCCGCTTGACGGCTCAATGGCCACAACAGAGCCGTTGTAGCTTCCCAGTGCGTTATATGCCGCCTTTTGAAGCTCGTGGTCTATTGTAAGCTCAATGTCATACCCCTTTCTGCCTTTGGAAAGACCAAAGGTAGATTTGGCATCTTCAAAAAATGTTACGAAATCTCCAAATATAGGTGCGGTTGATTTTCCCGTCAGGTCGCTGTTATAATATTTTTCTATTTCGTTTGAACCGTGAGAGGGGGATTTGTATCCGATTATATGCGAATAAAGATTTTTGTAAGGGTATATTCGTTTTTGCTTTTTTCCGCTTCCCTTGCTCTCAGCAAGGATAATGCCGTTTCTGTCCTTTACAGAACCTCTTACAACATATTCTTCCCGTTCTGACACATGGTCTGTCGCATATATGTTGCGGTTAACAAGGTCAAACATAGTGATGTATAAAATAAGCGACAAAAACATTATACTAAACACCGTCAAAAGTACGGCAATTCTTTTGTTATTCATATATTTCTGTACACCTGACCTTTTGACATGAGCTGTATACTTCCCGAAAATTCATTTTTTATCGTATCAGTAAGCTCATCCGACAGAGAACTGTCTATTGTTACAGTAAGGGTAATGTTTTCTGCATAATTCTTATCTTCGCATACTGCTCCCTTTGATTTAAGCAGATATTCAACACTTCCGAGATGCGTATAAGGTACTCTCATCTCAAATAGGGAACAAAGCTTCATTGTTACAACACCTGCACATTCAAGTGCGGATTTTGCCGCCTCTGTATATGCTCTTACAAGTCCTCCTGTACCTAAAAGCGTACCGCCGAAGTATCTTGTGACTACACACACAACATCTGTAATACCTTGTTTTTCAAGCATTTCCAGTATCGGAAGTCCTGCGGTTTTGGAGGGTTCGCCGTCATCGGTATATTTTTTGACACCAGTTGACAAAATATACGCATACACATTGTGTCTTGCGTTGTAATGCTGTTTTCTTATTTTTTCCACAAACTCCATTGCCGATTCTTCCGTTTCCGTGTGGCATATGTTTGCTATAAATCTGGATTTTTTTTCGCATATTTCCGCAGTTGCATTTTTCTCTACGGATATGTATAACTGCTCGTTTGACATATTTACTCCTTAAAAAGGACTGTTAAAAAACTCGGTTTTCTAACAGTCCCTCTGTAATTTACAACTCAAAAAATTTTTTAGATATATTTGCGGACAGAATCCGGAAGTTCATCTATATCAGCACTTATGCAGATTGTGAACTTAACATTTGATTCTTCGCTTATATTGCCGAGTGCTTCTACAAAATCGCCAAGCCCCTCTTTGTCATCGGGAACAATTTTGAACAGGCTGTCAATAAAGATATGAGATATATCATAGTTTTGGGAGAGCATGCCCAGAATAAATGTCTTGAACAACCTGAAGGTTTCTGTATCTGCAGAGGAAACATCTACAAGTCTTGCAGAATGTGTAACCTCAAGCATGTGTCTGTCGGAATTGCAAACAAATATTACATTACCGCTTTCTGTTTCAACAGCCTTTGCTATTGCATCAAGCATTGTTTTTGTCTTGCCGGAACCTTTTTTACCAACAACTAATTTTATCATCCCAAATTCCTCCTTAAATGTATTGTACTTATATATATTATACAATACTATTTAT
>JAZREC010000268.1:0-2788 GCA_045660605.1 Clostridia bacterium | reverse complement strand
AATGAAAAAGAGCGAATTAGTTGCTGTTATGGCTGAAAAAGCCGGATTAAAGAAGGTAGACGCAGAAAAGGCACTCAATGCATTTGTTGACGCTGTTACAGAAGCATTGGCAAAGGGTGACAAGATTTCTCTTGTTGGCTTTGGTTCTTTCGAAACCAAGAAGCGTGCAGCAAGAACAGGTAAGAACCCCCAGACAGGTGCAGAAATCAAAATCGCAGCATCTACAGTTCCTGCATTCAAGGCAGGCAGAGGCTTAAAGGACGCTGTTAACAAATAATTGTCCTGATTTGACGGAGTGTATAAATAATTATAAATAACATTCCAATATGCAGAAAACCGCATTACAATGCGGTTTTCTTGTTTATAGACTGCTTTATATTACGAAAGGATCAGACTATGAATACCGAAGAAATTATACAAAATCAAAACAGACGCAAAAAGACACAAACTACCCTTATAAAAGAATATATTAAGCGTTGGTATGTACTTCTTATAACTGTTCTTACCTGCTTTGTCGGTTATGCGGCAGAGGTTCTTATATACAGTACGCTTTGCACGATGAATATGCCTCATTTTGCAGCCGCCCTTATTGCAATTTTCCTTGGCGGAATAATAAGCACACTTCCGTTTTTGATACTGAATATCCTGCTTGCTGTCCGCAAGAAGAAGTATTATGCCATTGCGGTTGGGATAATAGTTATGGAGATTGTAGGAATGGTGTTTTTTGTGTACAATCAGCTCGGAATCAGTATTTAATTAAAAGGAGGAACACTCATGCTCAAAATCACAGGTGTCAGGGTTCCCTTGTTATCAGACGGAGACTATAGGCAAAGTATTGCAAAAAAGCTTTCCGTCAGAATAGACCGCATAAAAGAAATAAAGCTTCTCAGAAAATCGCTTGATGCCCGCAAAAGTGACAGAGTATGCTATGTGTGTACCTTTGCTGTATCGGTTACGGGCGATGAAAAGGCGTTGATAAGTAAGGATGTTTCGCTGTATAATGAGGAAAAATATTCTTTTCCATACAATAATTTAAGCTCGGAAAAAAGACCTGTCATAATCGGCTCGGGTCCTGCCGGGCTTTTTTGTGCTTTTCTGCTTGCAAAGGCAGGACTCAAACCCCTTGTTTTTGAAAGAGGCTCTGAGGTAGAAAGAAGAGCCGACGCTGTGGAGATGCTTAAGACAAAAGGCATTCTTGATATCAATACCAATGTGCAGTTCGGCGAGGGGGGAGCGGGAACCTTTTCGGACGGCAAGCTCACCTGCGGACTTAATGATATACGCACCCCCTTTGTACTGGAAAGCTTTGTTTCCATGGGATCACCCGAGGAAATACTTTATCTTGCAAAGCCCCATATAGGAACGGACTATCTGAGGCATGTTGTGGTAAATATGCGAAAGGCTATAGAGAGCCTTGGCGGAGAGATACATTTTGACAGCCTTTTTACGGATTTTGAAACGGACACGCAGGGCAGAATATCAAGAGTATATATAAAAGATACAAAAACAGAAAATATAAGCTCGATTGACTGCGATACGCTTGTGCTTGCCCTGGGACATTCGGCAAGAGACACATACAGGATGCTGAGGCAAAAGGGTCTCAGTATGTGCAAAAAGCCTTTCTCTGTAGGTGTCCGCATTGAGCACAAAAGAGAATATATCAATCTTCTTAGGTATAAGGATGTAAACCTTGCCGAAACTCTTCCCTCTGCTGACTACAAGCTGAGCTGTCATCCCGATGGCAGAGGTGTATATACCTTCTGTATGTGCCCGGGCGGAGAGGTTGTTTGCGGTTCGTCTCAGGAGGGCGGAGTTGTAACAAACGGTATGAGCTATTTTGCAAGAGATATGGATAATTCAAACAGCGCACTTCTTGTGTCTGTCTATCCCGAGGATACGGGAGAAGATGTGTTTTCGGGAATGTATCTTCAGGAGGGGATGGAAGGGAAAGCATATAAGACGGGAGGAGGCGGATTTACCGCACCGTGCCAGAGGGTCGGCGACTTCCTCAGGGGAGAGGCGACAACTGAGTGGGGAGAGGTTAAACCAAGCTATCTTCCTGGTGTTGTGGGTGCAAACCTTTGGGAGGTTCTTCCGCCCTTTGTTGCCAATTCGCTTAAAAAGGCTCTTTTGGAGCTTGATACAAAGCTAAAGGGATTTCTTTTTGAGGATGCTGTTCTCACAGGTGTTGAGACCCGTTCGAGCGCACCGATAAGAATAATAAGAGACGAAGATATGCAAAGCTCTTGTGATGGAATATATCCCATAGGCGAGGGAGCAGGCTATGCAGGGGGCATAATGTCTGCCGCAATTGACGGAATTAAATGTGCGGAGGCAATATGCCGAAAAATAAACTCCCATGAATAATTTTACTCTGTTTTTCTGCTTGATTTAAGGCATCTGTTTTTCCTTGAAATACGCAAGACGCAACTTATTGAATACCCCCTGCTACGCATTTGTGCGATATCCCGCAGAGGAGTGTATCAAAAAGGTGTTGAAATAATATGGAATATGTTGTATAATGTGTTTGTCGGAAATATCCGACAGGCAGTTCGGGAATGAACATTCCGTGGACGGCTCGCCCCAAACCCCATTACATAATGCAGGGGGATGATTGCTTAATGGGAAAAATATTAATGAGAATATTGATTTTTACAATTATTTTTTTAATAGTTTTCGATATAAAAGCAAATTAGTCGCCCACACGTCCAAATGTAGCGACTAATTTTTTATCGTTATGTTGGCGAGCCGTTCAACGGACTGCCTTTTTCTATATTCATTATATACA
>JAZREC010000267.1:0-8414 GCA_045660605.1 Clostridia bacterium | reverse complement strand
AAATGATGGAAAAATTATTTAGTTTATGGTATACTGAATATATATAATGATGCATTCGGTTTATACAGTCTTTATAGCATTGCAAGAGCAATGCATCGATATGAATTCTTGCGAATTCTCGATATGTGCTTCGCACTTGATATGCCTGACGGCTCGATATGTTGCTAACGCAACAAGAATTCATATCATATCGAGTTTTTGTAGGGGTTGATGCCCACATCAACCCGAAAAAACATATCGAATTTACAAAGTAAATATATCGAGCAGACGAAGTCTGCATATCGACAAAAAACATTGGCATCTAAATTATACAGTCTTTATAGCATTGCTTTAGCAATGCATCGATATAAATCTCTTGCGAGATTTTCGATATGTCATAAATGACTCGATATGTTGCAAGCAACTCGATATGTCGCTGACGCGACGAGATTTATATCATATCGAGTTTGAGCGAAGCGAAAACATATCGATTTACAGAGTAAAATATCGAGCAATCGAAGATTGCATATCGACTAAATTTTTTGCTTCCAACTTGACACGAGTCTAGTAAGAGTGTCGAAAAAAGTCGAGAACAAAAAGCGTTCCCCTTGAGGGGAAGGTGTCAGCGAAAGCTGACGGATGAGGTGGGAAAAGAATAACGAATGCTACGCAATCTACACCTCACCACCGCCTACGGCGGAGCCTCTCCTCAAGGAGAAGCCTTTGAAAGGAGTACGGTATGAATTTTACTACTTGGTTTGTAATTGCCATTGCAATAATAGTTCCAGTAGCAACATTTATTTTTTACAATAAGGAATAATTTTTGCTCTTGATTTGATATGAAGATGTTGTTAAAAATATTGGCATCTAGATTATACAGTCTTTATAGTTAGAGTGTCGAATTTTGTCGAAAATAGTTATTCGACCAAAACGCGTGCATTGACAATGCACATATTTTGTGGTACAATGTATATACTAAAGCAAGGAGGTAATACATTATGGCAACTGTAAATATGAGTATTCGAATGGATACTGAGTTGAAAAAACAAGCGGACGCAATGTTTTCTGATATGGGACTCAATATGACAACAGCTATGAATATGTTCTTGAGGCAGGTTGTTAGGCAGGGTAGAATTCCTTTCGAAATTGCAACTGATATTCCTAATGCAGAAACGGTTGATGCAATTAAGGAAATGGATGATATGTTAAGTGGAAAGATACCTGCTAAACGTTATTCAAGTACAAAAGAACTTTTTGAGGATTTAGAATCATGAAGTATCAAATAGAGATGTCAACTCGTTTTAAAAAAGATTATAAACTTGCTAAGAAGCGTGGTTACAATATGAATTTGTTAAAAGAAGTTATTGATATTTTAGCAAATGGAGATATGCTTCCGGAAAAATATCTTGATCATCCGCTTTCAGGTGATTATAGAGGTTCAAGAGAATGTCATATTGAACCTGATTGGCTATTGATTTACAGAATTGAGAAAGATTTGCTTGTGTTGGGTTTGACTCGAACAGGAACTCATAGCGATTTGTTTTAATAAAAACCGATGCAGAAGTTTCTGGCTGCATCGGTTAATTTTTTTAATGAAAAGGAGAACTAAAAATGGCGCTTGCAAAGGTTAATTCCTGCGGTGTTTCGGGAATAGACGGCTACATAATAGAAGTCGAAGCCGATTTGGTTCAGGGACTTCCCGGAATAGACATAGTTGGACTTGCAGATACAATGGTCAAGGAGTCCAAGGAGAGAATTAAATCAGCAATAAAAAACAGCTCTCTCGCTCTTCCGCAAAAGAAAATTATAATAAATCTCGCGCCTGCCAATACCAAAAAAACGGGAATTTCTCTCGACCTTGCAATATGTATGTCAATACTTGCGGCATCGGGGCAGATATCCGAGGACGCATGCAAGGGATACATAATGCTCGGAGAGCTTGCTCTTGACGGCACTATCAGGAGTGCAGGCGGTGTTCTTCCTGCGGCGGTTGCGGCGAGGGACAAGGGATATACCAGGCTTCTTGTTCCCGAGGTCAATGCTATCGAGGCGTCATTTGTAGAAGGTATAGAGGTTTACGGTGTGAGGAGTCTCAGCCAGGCGGTCAAACACTTTACGGGCGAAGAAAAGATAGAGGTCTCGCACACAGATGCACATCAGTATTTTGAAGAGAGCAGATATTACTCTGTGGATATGAGCGATGTCAAAGGACAGGAAAGCGCAAAAAGAGCCCTGGAGGTATGTGCTGCAGGCGGACACAATCTTCTTATGATTGGCTCTCCGGGTTCGGGTAAGACAATGCTTGCCAAAAGACTTCCCACAATTCTTCCGGATATGTCCTTTGAGGAGGCTCTTGAGGTTACCAAGATATATTCCGTAGCGGGTAAGCTTACGGGAGATATGCCCATTATAACCGCAAGACCATTCAGAAGTCCGCATCACACCGCATCGGGAGTGGCACTTACGGGCGGAGGTACAAATCCAAGACCCGGTGAGATAAGTCTTGCACACAGAGGAGTGCTGTTTCTGGACGAGTTTCCCGAATTCCGAAAGGATGCCATTGACGCAATGAGACAGCCGATAGAGGAGGGGTGCGTTACCGTATCCAGAGTTTCGGGGTCATGGGTTTTTCCAAGCTCTGTAATGCTTGTAGCAGGTATGAACCCATGCAAGTGCGGATATTACGGAGACGAAACGAGGGAATGTACCTGTTCTGCAGGGCAGATACACAGCTATTTAAGCAAGATATCGGGCCCTATGCTCGACAGATTTGATTTGCACATAGAAGTTCCTTCTATACGCTACGAAGAGCTTGAGGATAAGAAAAAGGGAGAAACCTCGGAGCAAATCCGCGAGAGGGTGAACAACGCAAGACAAATTCAGCTCGAAAGATACAAGGATTACGGCATATTCTGTAATTCTCAGCTTACACCGTCTCTTATGGATAAGTTCTGTTCTCTTACAGATGATGCAAGAGAGGTTATGAAGCTTGCCTTTGACTCGCTCGGCTTAAGTGCCAGAGCACACGACAGAATACTCAAGGTCGCAAGAACAATTGCAGACCTTGACAGCAAGGAAAATATCGGTTCGGAGCATCTTGCGGAAGCAATACAATACAGAAGTATGGACAAAAAATTTTGGTTTAATTGAGGTGTAATTGACATGAAAAAACTTATTAAAGGAATTCTCGGATTATTTTTGCCTATCATTCTTACATGGATAGCATCAGGGTTTGGCAATATATTTCTCACTATCGGCGTGCTGGTGCTTTCATATCTTGTGTCGGCATTTGTTTTCAGAGCAACACTTCTTATGCTTTTCGGCATGCGTAAATATGCGGACAATCCCCAAAAGGGTCTGGCATACATGAGAGCATCATACAAGACAGGCAAGCTCAACCCGTCTTTCCAGCTCTATTTTGCATATCTTCTATTAAGAAACAGAGAGCTTGACGAGGCGGAAACTATCATAAACAAAGCAATTGTAATAGGTAAGCACACCTTGGGTGAGGGAGAGATAAAGACTTCGGAATTCAACCGTGCACTTATCACATGGAAGAGGGGAGATTTAAGCTCTGCCATAGTGGAGCTTGAGGAGCTTTATGAGGAGGGATACCATACTTCGGGTCTTTACGGGTCACTCGGAAGCTTCTACCTCATCAACAAGGAATACGAAAAGGCACTCAAGCTCGCTAAAGAGGGTATTGAATTTAGCGATACAGATCTTATAAGCCGTGACAATCTCGGTCAGGCATATATAGGTCTCGGAATGCTTGATGAAGCAGAAGAAATTTATGATGAGCTTCTTCCAAAGGAACCAAAGTTTATGGAGCCATACTTTAATTATGCAACTGTTATGGAAAAGAGAGGCAATCTTAAGGAAGCTAAGGAATTCTACGAGAAGGCTCTGGAATACGAAGAAAAATTCTTATCCACCATAACCCATGAAGAAATCAAGGCGTCAATAGACCGCATTGACGAGCTTATGCTATGAAGATAGTATATATAGATTGCTATTACGGCTTTAATTCCGCCATGCTTCTTTCTGCACTTTTGGATGCAGGAGCACAAAAGGAAGATATATTAAGTAAGGCACGGCAAAGTATGAGCGATTTTGATATGCAGATAACAGAGACCAAGGCAAATTCCATGGATTGCAAAATGGTACGCACCTTTGGAGAGCAGTCAGCAGAGAGAGACCCGTCGGAACTGGGTGCAATTTCGGCACTTGAGGCTGTGGGTGCAGACTGCGTAATATGCTCGCCCGTCTATCTTGGCGATACCTTAGACGGAGAGGTTATTTTCGCTCTGGAAAAGTCGGGGATAGAAACACTTCCGTCATCGGACATAAGCTATAGCATGAGCCTTGGCGATGCGGAGTTTCTTATACATTTGTGTGCGGAAAGCGGACCGCTTCCCGATATGGATATAATATCCGTCGGCTACGGAACTGCAGATGGAGAGGCGGACAGCCTTGTGACAGTATATGTCGGAGAATATAACGGACAGAATAATATATTTGCCAAAGAGGAGCAATTGATTACGGTATGAAAACAGTTACGGTAAATACCAATGATGCCAATCAGAGAATTGACAAGTTTTTGGGCAAGATGTTCAAAACAATGCCCAAGAGCCTTGTGTATAAGGGCATCCGCAAAAAGAGAATAAAGGTCAACGGCAAAAGATGCGATATAGATTATATATTAAAGGTCGGGGACAAAATAGATTTGTATATCAATGACGAATTCTTTACCGTTCCTGACGAAAGGCTGTCCTTTCTTAAGATTAAGGAGCCGTCGGTTAATGTTGTCTATGAGGACGAAAATATTATACTCATGGATAAGAGACCGGGCGTCATAGTCCATGACGATGACAGCGAAAAAATAAATACTCTCTTAAACCACATGAAGGCATACCTTTGCACCAAGGGTGAATATAACCCAAATGAAGAAAATTCCTTTGTTCCGTCGCTGTGCAACAGAATAGACCGAAACACAGGAGGAATTGTAATAGGTGCAAAAAATGCAATGGCTCTTAAAATTCTCAATGAGAAAATCAAGACAAGGGAAATAAAGAAGTTTTATCTTTGTCTTGTTCAGGGAAGACTGCCTCAAAAAGAGGGTATTCTAAAGGACTACCTTGTAAAGAATAATGAGCAGAACAGAGTATATATACACCATACCCCCGTACCCGACGGCAAGACGATAATAACAGGCTACAGGGTCGTAAAGGAAAACAAGCTTACAAGCCTTGTGGAAGTGGAGCTTTTTACAGGCAGAACCCACCAGATAAGAGCACATTTTGCTTCTATCGGACATCCGCTTGCAGGTGACGGCAAGTACGGAACCAATGAATTCAATGACAAGGTGGGTATGAAAACACAGGCACTTTACTCATACAAAATTGAATTTGCATTTGAGGACGAAAACCCATTAAGCTACTTAAACGGCAGAAGCTTTGAGGTTAAGAGAGTCCCGTTTGCAGATTAGAAAGGCACACACAATGAACAAACGCGTATTCAAGGTGTTGGAATTTGACAAAATTCTAAGTATGGTGTCGGCATATGCAGTTATGGAAACAACTAAGAGGATGATAGAAAACTGCGATGTGTCCGACAGTATAAAAAAAGTAAACAGACTTCAGGAGGAAACGGCAGATGCTATTTTGCTAGTTACAAAAAAAGGCAGTCCTCCGATTACCTGCATACATGATGTCCGCCCGAATGTAAAGAGGGCTGTAAGGAGCGGAGTTCTGTCTCCGTCGGAAATCCTTTGTACAGGCAAGGTTCTGGAAAGTGCACGAAGACTCAGACTATATCCCGATGATATAGAGTGTCCGTCGCTCACAGAGCATTTTGATGCACTCTGGACGGACAGGGAGCTTGAAAAAAGGATTTTCTTAAGCATAGCAGACGATGATACTCTTACCGATGATGCATCGGCAGAGCTTGGCGATATCCGCAGAAAAATCAGAGTTGCAAACAACAAGGTCCGCGATACTCTCAAGGGCATCATATCCTCAAGTGCATATTCCAAGTGTCTGCAGGAGCAAATCATAACTATGCGAAATGACCGTTATGTTGTACCTGTCAAGGCAGAGCATAAGGGCGATATAAAGGGTATAGTTCACGATACCTCATCAAGCGGTGCTACACTTTTTATAGAACCGATGAGTGTTGTGGAATTAAATAACGAAATCCGTACTCTTGCAGACAGAGAAAATGACGAGATTGTAAGAATTCTCTCGGAGCTTTCCGCTTATATTGCGCAGAGCGGTGAACTTATAAATATGACCTATGAGACAATAGAAGAGATAGACTATATTTTTTCAAGGGCACATTTTTCATTAAGATATGAGTGCTACAGACCTATTCTCAACGATTACGGTCTTATCCGTCTCAATAGGGCAAGACACCTCCTCATAGACCCCAAAAAAGTCGTTCCCATTGATATTGAGCTTGGTTCCCAGTTTGATACTCTTGTAATTACGGGACCCAATACGGGTGGAAAAACCGTTGTGCTCAAAACCGCAGGTCTTATAACACTTATGGCTCAGGCGGGACTTCACATTCCTGCACGAGAGGGTTCTGTTGTATCGGTGTTTACAAATATTTTTGCAGATATAGGAGACGAGCAGAGTATTGAGCAGTCACTGAGTACATTTTCTTCCCACATGGTGAATATTGTCGATATTCTGGGCGCCTGCGATGAAAGGTCTCTGTGTCTCTTTGATGAGCTTGGCGCAGGTACAGACCCGATAGAAGGTGCGTCGCTTGCAGTAAGTATTCTGGAAAGAGTACGCCATATGGGTGCAAAGACTATGGCAACAACGCATTACAGCGAGCTCAAGACCTATGCACTCGGTACTGACAGGGTAGAGAATGCATCATGTGAGTTTGATGTAGACACATTAAGACCCACATACAGACTTCTTATAGGTATTCCGGGTAAGAGTAATGCTTTTGCGATATCACGCAGACTTGGTCTTGACGAGAGCATCATTGACAAGGCAAAGGAATATATTGCAGGAGAGAACCTTAGATTTGAGGACATTCTTTCCGAACTGGAAAAGAGCCGAAGAGAAGCAATTGACGACAAAGAGCGTGCAGAACACTACAAGTCCGAAGCAAAGAGAATGAAAGAGGACACTCTTGCCAAAAGAAAAAATCTCGACGAAAAAACAGATAAGATTATAGAAAGAGCAAGAGCAGAAGCAGACAAAATTCTTGAGCAGGCACGCAAGGACGCCGACGAGGTAATAGCCGAAATAAGAAAAACCCGTCAGCTTGATGATAATAAGAAGGCTCAGCAGGAGATAGAAAAGGTTCGTCAGAGCCTTGGCAAGAAGATAAATGACAACAGAAACAAGCTTTCCCGCCCCGAATCCAAATCGGATTACAAAGCACCCAAAACCGTTAAAACGGGTGACGATGTGGAGATTATCAGCATGCGTCAGCAGGGTGTGGTATGCACGCTTCCCGACGGTGACGGCAATCTATTTGTCAAGGTGGGAATAATGAAGGTTAAGACAAATTTAAAAGACCTTAAGCTTCTCAGCGTACCAAAGAAAGCAAAACAAAAGACTTCATCGGGGCAGAATTTAGGCAAAACAATGAATTTGTCACCCGAGATAGATGTAAGAGGAGAGACCGTTGACAGTGCAGAGATACTTATAGATAAGTTCCTGGACGATGCGGTGCTGTCCTCGGTGGGCGTTGTCCGTATCATTCATGGCAAGGGTACAGGACTTCTCCGCAAAGGAATTCACACATTCCTTAAAACAAGACCGTATGTAAAGAGCTACCGCCTCGGTGTGTTCGGTGAGGGCGACAGCGGTGTTACGGTGGTTGAACTAAAGTGATATAAATTCTTTTGCCAAGAGTAGCGGGTAGCAATCCCCTTTGCACTTCCCGTCACTCGCGGTGAAAAACATACGGAAAAGCAAAAAAATCCCTGGAAATTTTATCCCGCATCTGCGGAGGGCACGGCAAGCGTGCCTGGTCCTCGATTGCGGAATTTCTTCGGGATTTTTTGCTTTTCTAATTCGTATGTTTTCCAATGCGAGCGTCAGGGAATACAAAGAGAATTGCTATAGATATTCCTTTGTCATCTTTGGAATAAAAAACGACTATAATAAATCGCATTATTTTTCTTGAATATATTTCACATGTGTGTTATACTAATTATGCTACTACTTTTTAACTATGCCATTTATTGGTATAATACTATTTTAATAAACACCGATTTAAGAGGTACGCTATATGTAAAAAGCGTACACTCTTGTTTCGTCATACTCTTAAACGGTGTTTAGTGTTATGGTTAAAAAGTGTGTAGCAACCTTTCGAAACAGAGTCACTGCGTTTTTTGTGCGTAGTTCTCTCGAAAGGGGGGCTACGCATTTTTTATTTAATTACGGAGGAAGTTATGGCAGAATTTT
>JAZREC010000266.1:0-3690 GCA_045660605.1 Clostridia bacterium | reverse complement strand
TCAAAAGCAGAAAAGTTTATATCCTCGGGAATAAAACCAAGGTTTGATAACAGGCTATATGAGCTTTTGTCTATATGAGCAGGTATTGCAACGCCCCCGAGCGATTGAACTGTATCAAAAACCTCATTAATACTCATAGAGGTTGCAACGGTAAGAAGATTTGAAATCTCCCCTACTATATTATCCTCAGAGTCCATAATATGCTGATGACCGAATATATCTGTTCTGTTTTTGATTTGAGGCATGTATTCCGACACAATTTCATCCAGCATTTCTGCAGAGGCAGGATTGTCAAATAGTGCTGTAACATGCACTTCTTCTGATGTTTCTATCTCCATTCCGGGAAGCAGAATAAGAGGTGTGTTTTTTGCACACTCAAAACACGCCCGTACATTTCGCGCGCTGTTGTGGTCTGTTATTGCAATAACATCAAGACCTTTGAGTATTGACATATTGACGATGTTGTTAGGTGTCATATCATCATCACCGCACGGCGAAAGTGCGGTATGGATATGTAAATCGTAATAAAAGCTCATATGCAATTACCGATTTTGAGACACAATTCATAAGATGGAAGCGATGACCTGAGAATAGTTACATTCTCGGACTTTGCTTTGTCAAGAACAGAGGCATCGATTGCCATGTCCTGTGATATAATAATTGCTGAAAGCTCAGTAAGTACAGCAATTGCAACGATATTTATATTTACCTGTACAGTAATCCATATGTTATTTTCGGATATGTTTGACATACAATGGCTGAGCAAATCCGAGCAGTAACATCCATTTATATCTCTTGATGTATCGCCCTGGTTAAGTACCTCAAGCTCTAAAGCGTCAATAAGCTCAGAAATCTTCATTTTTATCACTTCCTATCTCAATACTTAACATGCCTCTTGCAAGTTCAAGAACCTTTTCCTTAAATCTTACAATACATGCATTTTCGTTTGTATAACCCATAACTACATCTTCGGCATGTGCATGGCAGGTTGGTGAACCGCATGAACCGCAATCAAGCTTGGGAAGAGTTGAATATATTTCTTCTATTCTTTCAAGCTTTTGCATTGCAACTGTAATATCATCATCCAGATGCAATTTACCGGCAGAATTAACGGGTATTTCCCACGACACATCACAGTCATTATATTTACTCGATATATCATTTGGGTTATTACCAATAGATTTAGCAAGCTTTTTTACTCTTCTGTCTGTTATAAAGCCGTTTTCAACATTAAGCGGACCGCCTACACAACCTCCTGTACATGCAAGCAGTTCTACAAAGTCAACATCCTTGATGCTGTTATTTTCAATTGCCTCAAGTATCTTAAGTACATTATGTATCCCGTCTACCGCAATATAATTTTCTATGTTGCCTGCTGATGCTTCACCGCCGCTGTTTGCCCAACAGATACCCTTAAGGCTTGCTTTTGAGAGGTTTTTAAGATTATCCTTTTTCTTGAGGTGCGGAATCATTTTGAGGTAAATATCTTTAATTGATATTGCACCGTCTACATTGGAATTTTCAATCCCTATCGGATATTGAGTACAAGTTGCCTTTGCGGGGCATGGACTTATAAAGAATATGCCGATTTCTTCGGGTTGCAGTCCTGTTTTTGCTATTGCTTCTTCTCTTGCGAGACGGCCTGCAAGCTGCATCGGTGATATTACGGGCAGTATGTTGTCGATAAGCCCCGGAAATCTTGTTGCAATAAGCTTAACAACCGCAGGACATGCAGAATTTATGATTGGCTTTTCGATATTCTTTTGACCGATAACCTTTTTGCTTTCTTTTGTTATTATCTGTGCAGCCGTTGCAACCTCAAATACATCATCAAAGCCTATACTAATAAGAGCATTGAGTATAACATTTACATCGTCTACATCAGGAAACTGACCGTAAAATGTCGGTGCTGGCAGTGCAACGGTATATTTATAATTTTTTAATCTGTCAAAAGAGTCAATTATTGCTTTTTTTGCATGGTAAGGACAAACCCTGATACACTCACCGCAATCAATACATTTATCCTTGATAATCTTTGCTTTTCCGTTTCTTACTCTGATTGCTTGTGTCGGGCATGTTTTGATACAATTTGTACATCCGTGACATCTGTCTATGTCAAGCTGTACTGAGTGTCTTATATCCTTCACAGCTTCACCGCCTTTAATTTGTTATATTAACAATCATTTCTACAGTTGTACCCACTCCGATAGTGGTATCAATATTGATATAATCCGTATACTTTTTCATATTGGGAAGTCCCATACCTGCACCGAATCCCAGTTCGCGTACATGATCGGTTGCAGTGGAATATCCCTCTGTCATTGCAAGATTTATGTTTTTGATTCCCGGTCCCCTGTCCCTAAGGAAAATATGTATCTTGTCCTGAGTTATTTCCACATCAATAACACCGCCATCAGCATGTATTACCATATTGATTTCGCCTTCATACATTGCTATTGCGGCTTTTCGGATAATCTGCGGGCTGATGCCGAGCTGACCAAGTATCTTTTTGAGGTTTCTTGATGCCTCGCCCGCTACGGTAAAATCATTACCGTCTACATTGTAGCTTACTTTATATCCTGCCATAATAAGCCTCCTGTATTAGTCATTAATACCCAGACCGTTTGAGTATAGCTTGCCGCATGCCGAATAAAGTGTCATTCCTGTTTTCATTATAACAATATCTGCATCCCTGGCAAGCTCTATGATTTCTTCTCTCGGTTGCTTTCCTCTTACAAATACAACTGCTTTCATATCCATCATGGCAGCAGTTCTGACAACCTGAGGATTAACAAGTCCTGTCAAAAGAAGAGCCTGCTCATCTACAAATGCGAGCACATCGCTCATGAGGTCGCATCCAAACGCTGAACGAACCTCCCTGTCAAGTTCGTTTTCTACCGCAACTACCTCGGCAGAAAGTAATTCTTTTACTGTTTGCAGTTTCATATTTTCCTCCTAAAATAACATTATCATGTGTTTTTATAGACAATTATCAAAGTATGCAAAATATTTAATCTTGCTCTCGCCCGGGAAACAATAATCATAAAGTTCAACAAGATAATCATCTGTCATACTTGCAATATAATCAATTATAATCTGAGTTTTGTCGGTATCCAGATAATTTTCTTCGGAGTAATATTTCCGTGCTGAGTTAATATATTCTATATGCTGCTTAAATATCGGTGATGAACTATTTCCGTTATCAAGGTCAGATTTAAGCTTGTCATAGAGCTTTCTGAACATTGGCTCTATCATCTTTTTTTGAACATTGCTTACATCGGGACTGCAATAAATCTTTTCGTAATTTTCCTTCTTGGCATTTTTAAGGTTTTCAAAACATTCCTCGTCCATTGCAATATAGTCCTTGCCATAGCTGTTTTCTATAACATTAACTATCATATTGTTAATTATTGCTGCATTAAAGCTTCCGAGAGATGAACCCGAAAAGCTTTCGTATCCCGAGATAAGACCTGTTTTCATAGCATCTTGCCTGTCTTTGCCTATGTAAGCGATAAGGTCGCTTATTCTGACAACGCACGCTTCCTTGCTTGATGGCATAATTGAATTTGCAAATGCTTTATCTGTATAGCATTTTTCGTACATTAAATCAAATTTATCAAATGTATCTGTGTTCCGCGGGCGGTACTGCCTCATTGCATTTTCGCCATTGTGACAAAGAATACCGTCAAG
>JAZREC010000265.1:0-4722 GCA_045660605.1 Clostridia bacterium | reverse complement strand
AACAGTTGATATTACGGAAAATTTGAGTTATAATCATACTATAACTATAATATACCAATTTGGGAGGAAAATCAATATGTCAAAAGAAAAAGTTGTTTTAGCATACAGCGGCGGACTTGATACATCTATCATTATTCCGTGGCTTAAGGAAAATTACGATTACGAAGTAATTGCTGTTTGCGGTGATGTCGGTCAGGGTAAGGAAACTGACGGACTTGAAGAAAAGGCTATCAAAACAGGTGCAAGCAAGGTTTACATAGAAAATCTTCAGGACGAATATGTAAGAGACTTTATCTGGCCCACACTCAAAGCTGGTGCAGTATATGAGGGCAAATATCTCCTCGGTACATCTCACGCACGCCCCTGCATTGCAAAGCGTATTGTAGAAATTGCCAAAGCTGAAGGTGCAACAGCTATCTGCCATGGATGTACAGGTAAAGGAAACGACCAGGTTCGTTTTGAGCTTACAATAAAAGCACTTGCTCCCGAAATGAAAATAATAGCTCCCTGGAGAATATGGGATATCAAATCCAGAGACGATGAAATTGATTATGCAGAAGCAAGAGGAATCCCCGTACCCGTAACAAAAGAAAACAACTACTCCATGGACAGAAACATATGGCATCTGTCACATGAAGGTCAGGACCTTGAGGATCCCTGGAATGAGCCTAACCTTGACAAAATTCTTCATCTCGGTGTATCTCCCGAAAAGGCTCCCGATGTTCCCACATATGTAGAACTTGAATTCGAAAAAGGTCTTCCTGTTAAGTTAAACGGCGAAGCACTTGACCCCGTAACAATGCTCAAAAAGCTCAATGAAATCGGCGGTGCAAACGGCATCGGTATCGATGATATAGTAGAAAACCGTCTCGTTGGTATGAAGAGCCGCGGTGTATACGAAACTCCCGGCGGAACAATACTCTACGCTGCACACAAAGAGCTTGAATACATCTGCCTTGACAAGCAGACACTTCACTACAAGATGGAAGTTGCAAACAAGTTTGCAGAGCTTGTGTATGACGGTCTCTGGTATACACCTCTCCGTGAAGCTCTCTCTGCATTTGTTGACTCTACACAGGAAACTGTTACAGGTACAGTAAGACTTAAGCTGTACAAGGGTAACTGCACACCTGCAGGTGCTAAGTCCCCCTACTCACTCTATGACGAGGATATAGCTACATTTGCTGAGGACGATGTATATGACCAGAAGGATGCTGACGGATTTATCAATCTCTTTGGCCTCCCGCTCAAGGTTCGTGCAATGATGATGAGAAAGCACGAAAACAAATAAGCACAAATAATACTATTGACATTCCGTTGAGCTTAACTATCTCAGCGGAATGTTTTGACTTTTAGAAAATGAGGTAATTTTTATGAAATTATGGGGCGGAAGATTTTCCAAAAATACTGACGAAGCAGTTAATGATTTTAACTCATCCATCCGCTTTGACCAGCGAATGTACCGTCAGGACATAAAAGGCAGTATTGCACATGCAGGAATGCTCGGAAAATGCGGAATAATATCTATCGAGGACAGTAAGCTTATTATAAAAGGTCTTAAGGAAATTCTTGATGATATAGGAAACGGCAAAATCGACTTTATGATAGATGCCGAAGATATACATATGAATGTGGAAACCATGCTTATTGCCAAAATCGGCGATACCGGAAAGAGACTTCATACCGGAAGAAGCAGAAATGATCAGGTGGCACTTGATATCAGAATGTATCTTATGGACGAGATGGAAGAAATCAAGGAAATGCTTACAGAGCTTGAAAAAACTCTTCTTACTCTTGCAAAAGAAAACCTTGATACCATTATGCCCGGTTATACACATCTGCAAAAAGCTCAGCCTGTAACTCTTGCCCATCACCTTATGGCATATTTTGAAATGTTCAAAAGAGATATCACAAGGCTTAAGGACACCTACAAGAGAACAAATGTTATGCCTCTCGGTTCGGGAGCACTTGCAGGAACTACATATCCGCTTGACAGACAGTCTGTTGCCGACGAGCTTGGGTTTGATTCCATTACACTCAACTCAATTGACGGTGTTTCGGACAGAGACTTTGTAATTGAGCTTGCATCAGACCTTTCCATATGTATGATGCACCTTAGCCGTTTTTGCGAAGAGCTTATACTATGGAATACAAATGAATTTTCATTTATAGAAATGGACGATTCGTGCTCAACGGGAAGTTCAATAATGCCTCAGAAGAAAAACCCCGATGTAGCAGAGCTGATACGCGGAAAAACAGGAAGAGTATACGGCGACCTTGTAAGCATCCTTACAACTATGAAAGGTATTGCTCTTGCGTACAACAAGGATATGCAGGAGGACAAGGAATGTATATTTGATGCCGTAGACACCATTAAATTATGTCTGCCGGTATTTAATAAAATGATTTCTACAATGAAAATAAACAAAGACAACATGTACAAGGGTGCAGGCGGAGGATATACAAATGCAACCGATGCGGCAGATTACCTTGTAAAAAAAGGAATGCCCTTCCGTGAAGCACATGAGGTTATCGGAAAAATGGTTTTGTATGCTATAAATAACCAAAAGGCACTTTCGGAATTTTCAATGGAAGAATTCAAAAACTGTTCTCAGATTATTGAGGAAGATATTTATGAAGCAATTTCTTTGGAAACATGCGTAAGCGACCGTAAGGTTACAGGTGGACCTGCAAAAGAAGCGGTACTGTACAGCATAGAAAAAGGCGAAGAATTTATTAAATCTATATAATACCAAGTAAAGCACAAGGGAGCATCACCTCCCTTGTGCTTTACTTATGATATTCTTCATTGGCATTTATCTTAAAAGCTCTGTAAATCTGTTCAGAAAGAATAAGACGCATAAGCTGATGCGGAAAAGTAAATGAAGAAAAGCTTAGTCTTAAATCGCTTCTTCTCTTTACATCATCGCTAAGTCCGAGCGAACCGCCTATAACAAAATCAATATTGCTCTTACCCATAAGAGTAACAGATGCTATCTTTTTGGCAAGTTCTTCGGAAGACATCGCTTTGCCCTCTACACAAAGGGCAATAACAAAGCTGTCCTTACCAAGATGCTTCAGTATTGAGTCCCCCTCATCCTTCAAAAGCTTTTCACACTCCGATTGAGATGGGTTATCGGGAATTTTTATATCAGGAAGCTCGCAGACCTCAAAGGTACAAAATCTGCTTAGTCTCTTTGCATACTCTGCGATACCGTCTTTTAAATATTTTTCTTTTATTTTGCCTACGCAAACTATTCTTATCTTCATAAAATCACCTATACTATTATACTTCATAAGGCTAATTTTGTAAAGCAATTTCATAAATTGCGTTTGCAATCAAATCTATATCTTCAATTGTACTGAAGGGTCCTGTGCTTACTCTTACTGTTCCTGTTTTTTCTGTACCAAGTGTTACATGTGCTGTATATGCACAATGAAAACCTGCTCTTACAGCAATTTTGTAATTAATGCTAAGTCTGTTTGCAATGCTTATACTGTCCATACCGTCTATAACAAAAGACAGCACTCCTGCTCTTCTTCTTTTTGGCATATATCCGACAAGACGGACACGGGGAATATCCTTTATTCTCTCTGCAAGACGGTCAATAAGCATATTTTCGTGCAAAAGTATCTGTTTTGGTGTTCTCTCCATTATATAATCAATACCCCTGCTAAGTCCTGCTATGCCTACAACATTGACGGTTCCGCTTTCTAATCTGTCGGGAAGCTCCATAGGCTGAGAAAGAAGCTTTGATTGGCTTCCTGTTCCTCCCTCGGTCAAGGTATTCAAAATGCGTTCGGAATTGATGCACAAAACGCCTGTTCCTGTCGGGCCCAAAAGTCCTTTGTGTCCCGGACATGCAACATAATCTATACCCATTTTCTTCATATCTATATCAATGCTTCCTGCACCTTGTGATGCATCGAGCAAAAAAGGAATATTGTGTCTTTTTGCCACAAGTGCTATTTCCTCAAAAGGCTGTACAGAACCGCATACATTTGAGGAAAGAGTGCATATTATAAGTGCGGTATTCGGTCTTATAAGCCTTTCTATATCCTCGGCATTGACATATCCGTTTTTATCTGCCTTAGCCATGTCATACATTGCCCCTGTTGCACAAAGCGGTCTAAGTACGCTGTTATGCTCCATAGAAGTAACTACTGCATGGTCACTTGGGCTCAAAAGACCCTTTATTACAATATTAAGTGCATGCGTTGCATTGTGAGTAAATACAACATTTGACGGATTATCAAGTCCAAACAAGGTGCAAATTTTCACTCTGCAATCAAAGACCGTCTCCTGGCTTTTCATAGCCATTTGATGTCCGCTTCTGCCGGGATTTGCACAATACTCAGAAAGGCAATCCACCATTTCGGCTGATACTTGCTCCGGCTTTGGCCAGGAAGTTGCACAATTATCCAAATATATCATATCAATCACCTGTTAATAAATCTTCTGATAAGTTTCGCCATCGTATATACCTCGGGTTGTTATTCCCGATGCTTTGATTATATTTACGGCAGTCTTCATGTCCGAGATATCTATCTCAAGGCAGTACGAACAGCCAAGCTGTGCAAGCTGTGCGGGAGCCTGAATAACTGTGGAGTGTACTCCAAAGCGTTTTTCCATCAGTGTTTTCAGCGAAAACGCCGATGTAGATGACAGCAATACAATTAAAACCTTGTTCACCATACCACCTCCTTTTGATATTTTATTCC
>JAZREC010000264.1:0-13228 GCA_045660605.1 Clostridia bacterium | reverse complement strand
TTTCCTCTGCGAGAATAACCTTGTAATCCGACATGGCGGGTCTTGTGTACACCTCGGTTTTGACCGCGCGGACATTCTCTACCCCGAGCGATGCCTTGTCTTCATCTCTTTTAAGAAACACAAGGTCGGGATGCGAGCCCTTTTGCATACTCATGCAGGACGGACATTTTCCGCAGGCTGTATGGCTTTCGCAAAGGATAAGAGAAGCTATATAGCGGGCAACAGTCTTTTTGCCCATACCTTTTTCGCCTGTGATTATATATGCCTGGCTCAAACGGTCGTTTTTTATTGAATTTTCAAACAGACGGGCAATATTTTCCCGCCCCAATGGTATATTCATTATATTAACCTCACACTTCATTATATACCCTGCACACTGCAAAATCAAGTGTTTTTATCTGTAAAGAATTGCCTCGCAGTCTTTGAATTCTTTAAGGACACCCTTACCCGATATAAACACCGCAGTAGACAGTGCATCTGCAAGGGCAGAATTTTCCGAAATTACCGTTGCGCTTCCTCTGTCGTCTCTTGCAGGATATCCTGTAAACGGGTCTATTATGTGGTGGTATATCTTGCCGTCTTTTTCAAAATATCTCTCGTACGGACCGCTTGTCACAACCGCCTTGTCGCATACGGTTACCTTGTCAAAATATTCTCCTCTCGGTGCAAAGGGGGTTTGTATTCCCACCGTTTTTTCCTTTCCGAGAATATAGATGTTTCCTCCAAGGTCGATTATAGCTTCCTTTGCCCCGCCGTCTCTTAAAAGCTGACACACTCTGTCTGCGGTATAGCCCTTTGCAATCGCACCGAGTGTTATGCTCATTCCCTCTTTGCCGAGGGCAACTGAATTATCCTCTGTGTTTAATAAAACCTGTTTGTAATCTGTAAGCCTGAGTGCCTCTTCTATCTTGTCCTTTGGAGGTATCGAGGGGTTGGCACTTCCTACATTCCAAAGGTCGCAAAGCGGTGCTACGGTTATATCAAAGGCACCGTCTGTTTTTTCTGATATTTCAATGCTTTTTTCAATCAGCTCAAAAACCTCGGGAGATACCCTGACATATGTTCCTGCATCTGTGTGATTGAGTTTATATACATCGCTTTCGGGGTTTGTGGCAGACATCAGGGAGTCGAGAAATTTGATTTCCGCAATTGCCTTATCTGCAAGCTCCCTTGCCTTATGTGCCGTTACATCTATTGATACGGTTGTATTCATTGCATAGTCTGTTACCTGTGCTCTTTTTGGAGTAATCATAATAAGTGCACCCAAAACAACAAGAGATGCAACAAATATCCACACACGCCTATTCATTTTCGGGATTAAAGGAGAGGATGTAATCCATCACATCATATGCGAGGTCAAATGCTTCCTTATTGGCATTTTCCTCCGCCTCTTTGTTGCTTCTTCGTCTCATGGCAACATAGAGCATATCGGTGTCTATTCCTGCCTCTTCAAGAAGTGTGTTACCCTCAACGCTTATTCCTGATATATATTCTTCCGCAGGGCTTACAAAGGTCTTGTGTTCATCCTTTGCCTTGTGCGATATATCCTCAAATACTCCGTCATAGTCCTCGAGTGCATACTCATGTGCAAGCATAAGAGTGTGCTGTCCTGCATAAATTACTGTCTGGAGCTTCTGCAGGGTTGTCATGTCGTTGTTTGCGTCGGCATCAAAGCTCAGCATAAGGCTGTCCATATAGAAGTTTACAACTCCGTCGCCGTCGATATCCTTTATGGTTCCGTCATCTGTAAGAGCTTTTTCAAGCTTTTGCTCAGCCTCGGGCGAGGCATAGGTGTTAGACAGAAATACCATGTGAAGGTCCATATTTTCTCTGTCTGCACAGGACTTAAAGCCCACAAATGCCAGAATAAGCACAAACAGACCGAATATTGTATGAAATTTGTAATGATACCAATAATTTTCCCATTTTTTCTTAAATGTCATATGAGTAAAACCTCCGAATTGTATTGTCTTTATTATAATGTATAAATAAAGCAAAGTCAAATTAAATATTTGTAAACAGTTGACAAAAAGCTTGCCAAAGGCTATATTTGAAGACAGGGGTGAAGACTTATTATGGAAGATATAAAAAGAGACATTGATATGGCAAAGAGACTTGCCCTCGCCGTTTCCGAAAAAGGAGGAAGAGCTTACTTTGTAGGCGGTTATGTGCGTGATCTGGTTCGGGGCGGAAGGTTAAAGGATATAGATATAGAGGTTCACGGTATAGACAGGGACAGCCTTTTTGAGCTTTTGTCGCATCTCGGAGAGGTAACGGAATACGGAAAGAGCTTCGGTATACTCGGTATTGCGGGCTACGGCATTGATATTGCACTTCCAAGGGGCGAAAAGGCTGTGGGTTCGGGACACAGGGATTTTGAGATAAGCCTTGATGAAAACATGGGAACATATAATGCCTGTCTGCGCAGAGACTTTACCGTAAATGCACTTATGCAGGATATACTGACGGGCGAAATAACAGACCATTTCGGAGGTCTGGGCGATTTGAAAAACGGGATTTTACGCCATGTGAATTCCCAAAGCTTTGCAGAAGACCCCTTAAGGGTACTCAGAGGAGCGCAGTTTACCTCAAGGTTCAATATGAAAATCTCCGAGGATACAAAGGAGCTTTTTGGCGGGATAGATATATCCGTTTTGTCGAGAGAGAGGGTTATGGAGGAGCTTCTTAAGGCACTGCTGGGCTCGGATAAGCCGTCGGTTTTCTTTGAAGTCTTAAGAGAGACGGACAAGCTCGGCGATTGGTTCCCGGAGCTTAGTGCACTTATCGGCATAGAGCAAAACCCCGTATATCACAGCGAGGGCGATGCGTGGACACACACTATGATGGTGCTTGACGAGGCAGTTAAATTCAAAAGCAGGGCAGAGATTGAGAGAGGCTTTATGCTCTCGGCTCTTTGCCACGACTTTGGAAAGGCGGTCTCAACTGTAGTTATAGACGGCGTGATACATGCTTATAATCACGAAACCGAGGGACTTCCGCTTATAGAAAGGTTTATGAAAAGGCTCACAAACGAAAACAAACTCATAGGCTATGTTCTTAATATGTGCAGATATCATATGAAACCAAGGGTGCTTGCAGGAGCCAAATCTTCCTTTAAGTCAACCAACAAATTGTTTGATGCGTCAGTTGACCCGATGGGGCTTATATATCTGTCGGAGGCGGATTCCCAAGGCAAAATCCCAAAGGGAGACCCAAAACAGCTTGACTTTCTTCTGGAAAGGCTTGATGTTTACACAGAACTTATGAAAGAGCCTCATGTTACGGGAGCAGACCTTATTGCAAGAGGCTTAAAAGAGGGCGGAGAGCTTGGAGAAGCACTAAAGTATGCACATAAGCTGAGACTTGCAATGGTGCCCCGAGAGGAAGCAATAAAGCAGGTGCTTGGAAGCACCCGCTTGAAAGTAAAAGGTAATAAGGAATAGGTATGGTGCAAACCCGCTTTGGCGGGTTTGTTTCTGTTTTAATTATTATTTATCCTGTAATTTATCTCCTGCATCTTAAAGTCCGCACAGCTTATAAGGTCTGCACAGTCCTTAAGCTCTTTTGCAATTTCATCGGGATTTTTTATATCCTTTTTGTACTTCATAGTATGCTCGAGGCTTGCCCAGAAGTCCATTGCAATTGTCCGAAGCTGTACCTCAACCCTTATATTCTGAACGGTATCGGAAAAGAAAACAGGAATTTCAATAATCATATGATAGCTTCTGTATCCGTTTTCCTTTGGATTTTTTATGTAGTCTTTTATTTCTATGACCTTTATATCGTCCTGTCTGCTGAGCATTTCGGCTACCTTGTAGATATCGTCAACGAAGGAGCATATTACTCTTATTCCCGCAACATCATTTAAGTTCTGCATAACAGACGCCATGCTTATTTCAAAGTTTCTGCGTTTGAGCTTGTTTACTATGCTCTGGGGTTTTTTGACCCTGCTTTTTATCATTTCTATGGGGTTTCGGTTGCATGTTACGGAAAGCTCGTCGTTAAGAACCTCAACCTTGGTTCTGACTTCCCTTATGGCACAGCTGTACATCATCATTATTTTTTGAAAATCCTGAAAAATTTCTACAAATTCGGGAGAATTAAATTCCTCGCCCATAGCTTCGGGAAAGCTTTTGTGAAGTTCTTTTTCCATTTTGGTTCACTCCTTTTCATCTCGTTGCGTCAGCAACATATCGAGCCGACAGGCATATCGAGTGCTTTAGCACATATCGAGTCATTTATGACATATCGACGATTTTATCTCCTTTGATTTCATTCTACCTCAAATTTCTGCATTATTCAACAAATGGGAAGAAAGTTCAGAAAGTTCATACAAAATTAAAAATATGTTAAACTTTTATCCGTTTGACACTTGTTTACGATTTTAAAATGTGTTAAAATATAATGTATATTATAATAGGGGCGATATACCATGACCAAAAAAATAAAAATAGGCGACAGATACATAGGCGGAGGAAGTCCTGTGCTTATTCAGTCCATGTGCAACACAAGGACATCGGACTGGAGGGCGACAACCGACCAGATACTTGCTCTTGAGGAGGCAGGGTGCGATATTATACGCGTTGCTGTTCCTGACCGAGAGAGTGCGTCCGCAATAGAGAAAATCAAATCACGCATACATATCCCCTTGGTAAGCGACATTCATTTTGACTATAAATTGGCTCTGGAAAGCATGGAAAACGGCACCGACAAGGTGAGGATTAACCCCGGAAATATAGGAAGCGAAGAGGGTGTCCGCCTTGTAGCCGAGTGTGCCTTAAAATACGGAGTACCCATAAGGGTAGGCGTAAATACAGGCTCGGTTGAAAAAGAGCTTCTTAAGAAATACGGTTCACCCACAGCCGAGGCAATGGTTGAAAGTGCCAATAAACACACAGCCATGCTCGAAAAATACGGCTTTAATGATATAGTGATATCACTAAAAGCATCTGATGTAATGAAAACCATAGAGGTCTACCGCCTTATGTCAGAAAAGTCACCCTATCCTCTGCATCTCGGTGTTACCGAGGCAGGAACCTTTCTGGGCGGAACGGTTAAGTCTGCCATAGGCATAGGCTCTCTTCTCGCAGACGGCATAGGCGATACAATAAGGGTATCGCTTACCGATGACCCGATTAAAGAGGTAACCGTAGCCAAGGAAATATTAAGGGCACTCGGAAAGAGAGACGATATGCCGACCTTTATATCCTGTCCCACCTGCGGAAGAACAAATATCGGACTTATTCCGCTTGCCTCAAGGGTTGAGGAATACCTGCGAGGCGTAAAAAAGCCCATAACCGTTGCAGTAATGGGCTGTGCGGTAAACGGCCCCGGCGAAGCAAGAGAAGCAGACATCGGTATAGCAGGAGGCAACGGAGAGGGACTAATATTTAAAAAGGGCGAGATATATAAGAAGGTCAGAGAGGATGAGCTCTACGATGAGCTTGTCAAAGAAATAGAACTAATGTGAGGAAGCAAGATGTATAATTTGGAAAATCTTATAAAAGGCGTACCCGTACCCGAGCCTCTTAAAGATGCGGTAATAGCAGGAACCAATGCCAGCTCGTCGGAAAGAAAGATGGAGCTTACCATTGTATCCGAAGAGATTATTCCCTATGAGGTAATCGAGGACTACAAGAAGGCAGTATCCGACAAATACAATCTTTCGGAATTTATACTAAGGGTCAAGTACGAAAACATATCCATAGATGATATAGACATAGACCTCTATTACAAGAATCTTGTGTTTTATGTCAATGAGATTATAGGCGGAGTCCGCCATCTTTTCTTAAACAGCAGGGCGGAATACGCAGACGGCAAGCTTCTCATACATTGTATGTACGGCGTAGATATGCTCAAGAGCCTTGATTGTGCAAATACAATCGTAAGACTTGTAAAGGCTCAGCTTAAGGCAGATATAGAGGTGGAATTTCTTGACGAAATGGATACCGAAAGGCTTAATCAATTGCACGAGGAAGCACTCAGGTCAATCACAATAGAGCCTCCTCCCCCGCCCCCTGAGGAAAAGCCTCAGGAAGAGGAATCAAATGTCATACACGGCAAGGATATATCCTCGGAGGAAGCAACCGATATAGACAAAATAACGGACGAGCCTAAGCAGGTTGTAATAGGAGGAGAAATACTTACCCTTGATTTCAGAGAATTAAAGAGCGAAAAGACCCTTATGACCTTTGTGCTTGCAGACCGCACGGGAGCGTATTCGTGCAAGAGCTTTCTCAGTAAGACGGGAGCAAAAAAGGTTAAGGCAAGCGTAAAAAAAGGCATGGCAGTAAAGGTCAAGGGTCAGGTTCAGTACGATACCTATGCAAAGGAAAATGTCATAATGGCAAATTCCATAGTTCCCCATAAGCTAAAGGGAAGATGCGATAACGCACCCGAAAAGCGTGTGGAGCTTCATATGCATACCAAGATGAGCACCATGGACGGCATGACGGACTGCAAAAACCTCATAAAGAATGCAATCTCATGGGGTCACAAGGCAGTTGCGGTAACAGACCACGGCAATGTTCAGGCATTCCCCGAGGCGATGCATACCGCAGGCGATAAAATCAAGGTCATATACGGAGTGGAGTGCTATCTTGTAAACGACAGCACAAATATTGTCAAGGGCAGAGAGGATATGGAGCTTAGCGGAGACTTTGTGGTGTTCGATATAGAAACCACGGGACTTCATGCAGACAGAGACGCAATTACCGAAATCGGTGCGGTCAAAGTCTCGGAGGGTAAGATAACGGAAAAGTTCCAGACCTTTGTAAACCCCGAGAGACCCATACCGAAAAACATAACCGAGCTTACGGGCATAAGCGATGATATGGTCGCAGATGCACCCGTTATTTCGGATGCAATAAAGAGCTTTTTTGACTTTGCCAAGGGCTCGGTTCTTGTGGCACACAATGCGTCCTTTGATACTTCGTTTATCAAGGAAGCATCAAGACAAAGCGGTATGGAATACAATTTTACCCACATAGACACCCTTGAGCTTGCAAGATGTCTTTGCCCCGAAGCAAAAAACCACAAGCTCGACACCCTTTCAAAATACTTCAGAATAAAGCTGACAAACCACCACAGAGCAATAGACGATGCCAACGCAACGGGCGAGATATTTATAAGACTTCTTGAACTTCTGGAGCTTATGGAGGACAGGGAGATTACCCGTATATCACAGCTCAATACCGCTCTTTCGGGCAAGGCTGATGTAAAGAACCTCAAAACCTACCATTGTATTTTGCTGGTAAAGAGCCAAAAGGGTATGATGAACCTCTATAAGCTCATATCAAAATCGCATCTCGAATACTTCCGCAGACATCCGAGAATACCAAAGAGCCTTCTTTCCGAGTACAGACAGGGTCTTATTGTCGGCTCTGCGTGTGAGGCGGGCGAAATTTACAGAACCATACTCGAAAATCCCTATAACCTCGACTATGACGGCATAATGAACCTCATAGACTTCTATGATTATCTGGAAATTCAGCCTCTGGGTAATAATGCATTTATGCTGAGAGAGGGCATTGTGGAGAGCAGTGAGGATTTAAAGTATATCAACCGCACGATAATAGACCTCGGAAGACGGGCGCAGAAGCTCACCGTAGCTACCTGCGATGTTCACTTTATGAACCCCGAGGACGAGGTGTACAGAAGAGTGCTTATGGCAGGTCAGGGCTTTGAGGACGCAGACCTTCAGGCACCGCTTTACTTCCGTACAACAGAGGAAATGCTTAAGGAATTCGAATACCTTGGACCCGACCTTGCAAGAGAGGTTGTTATAGACAATACCAATAAAATCGCAGACAGCATAGAGGACGGAATTGTTCCCATTCCGCCCGATAAGGCACCGCCCGAAATACCCAATTCGGACGAAATTCTGCGCTCCAGTACCTATGAAAAGGCAAAGAGACTTTATGGCGAAAATCTTCCTGCCATAGTAAAGGACAGAATAGATGTAGAGCTTAACTCCATAATATCAAACGGATATTCCGTTTTGTATGTTATAGCACAGAAGCTTGTCCGCAAATCCAATTCCGACGGATATGTGGTAGGCTCCCGAGGCTCTGTCGGTTCGTCGCTTGTTGCGTATATGAGTGACATTACCGAGGTTAATTCTCTCTGTCCGCATTATGTCTGCCCCGAGTGTAAGCACTCCGAGTTTATAAATGACGGCTCGGTGGGAAGCGGATGCGACATGGAGGACAAAATCTGTCCCGAGTGCGGTGCACTTATGGACAAGGACGGACACGATATCCCGTTTGAGACCTTTTTGGGCTTTTCGGGAGACAAGGAGCCTGATATCGACCTTAACTTCTCGGGCGACTATCAGGGAAGAGCACATAAATATATAGAAGAGCTTTTTGGAAGCACCCATGTGTTCCGTGCAGGTACAATAGGTACAGTTGCGGACAAAACGGCTTACGGCTTTGTTAAGAAGTATTTCGAGGCAAAGGGCGAATATATATCAAATGCAGAGACCGAGAGGCTTGTAAAAGGCTGTACGGGTGTAAAGAGAACCACAGGTCAGCACCCGGGCGGTATCATAGTTGTGCCAAATTCAAGAGATGTGCATGAGTTTTCACCCATTCAGCACCCTGCCGACGATGCGGACAGCGATATCATAACTCTGCACTTTGACTACCATTCAATTGATACAAACCTGCTTAAGCTCGATATACTCGGACACGATGACCCCACGGTTATAAGAATGCTCCGTGACCTTACAGGCATAGACCCCGTTACAGTACCCATGGGAGACCCCAAGACAATGAGCCTGTTTACAGGCACAGAGGCTCTGGGGGTTAAGCCTGAGGACATAAACAGCCCTGTCGGAACCTTTGCCGTACCCGAATTCGGTACAAAGTTTGTAAGACAGATGCTTGTGGATACCAAGCCGACAACATTCTCGGAGCTTGTCCGTATATCAGGACTTTCGCACGGTACGGATGTGTGGCTTAACAATGCGCAGGACCTTATCCGTCAGGGAACCTGTACCCTTAAGGACGCAATATGTACAAGAGACGATATCATGGTCTACCTCATACATCACGGAGTAGAAAATGCCAAGGCATTTAAGATAATGGAAAGCGTGCGAAAGGGTAAGGGTCTTACTGAGGAATTTGAAGCAATAATGAAAGAAAACGATGTCCCCATGTGGTACATCCAATCGTGTAAGAAGATTAAGTACATGTTCCCCAAGGCTCATGCCGTTGCGTATGTAACAAGTGCATACAGAATAGCATACTTCAAGGTTCACTATCCCAAGGAATTCTACTGCTCATATTTTACCGTCCGCGCGGACGAGTTTGATTCTGAGGTTATGGCAATGGGCGAAAATACCGCAAGAGAGAACCTCAAGATGTTTGAAGCCAAGGAAGCAGCAAAGGAAATTACAGATAAGGAAAAGAGAATGATAACCATACTCGAGCTTGTTGTAGAGATGTATGCAAGGGGAATAAGCTTTGACCGCATAGACCTCTATAAGTCCCATGCTACCAAGTTCCTGCCTACAGATACGGGAATTCTTCCTCCGCTTAATGCACTCCCCGGAGTCGGAACAAATGCTGCAATAGCTATTTCGGAAGCGAGAGAAAAGGAAGAATTTGACTCAATAGAGGATTTGCAACAGCGCTCCAAGGTCAACAAAACCGTACTTGAGGTAATGAGAAAGTCGGGGATACTCGATGATCTTCCCGAAAGCAGTCAGATGGATTTCTTCTCTATGGTGTAAAATATGAAAAAAAGAATAATTATACTTATACTGATTATCGCATCTCTTTTTGCCTCCTATCTGGGCAAGGAAGAGGATAAGGTACAGAATAATGCAGAATGGTTTTCTCTCATAGAAGAATTTTCGGGTAAGCCTTACACCGAGGTTAACGGGAATGTGCCGTTTTTTACCGAGGAGGAAATAACAGATGTGTCCTTTGAGACCTACGGCGAGACAGACAGCCTCGAAAGATGCACCGAGTGTATCGCCAGCATCGGCAGAGACCTCATGCCCACAGAGGAAAGGGGATATATAGGTTATATAAAGCCGAGCGGTTGGCAGAACGAAAAATATGACTTTGTAGACGGAAAATATGTCTACAACAGATGCCACCTTATAGGCTTTCAGCTTACGGGAGAAAACGATAACAGACAAAATCTGATTACAGGCACACGCTATATGAACACAGAGGGTATGCTTCCCTTTGAAAACGAGGTTGCCCGATATGTAAAAGAAAGCGGAAACCATGTAATGTACAGAGTAACCCCTGTTTTTGAAGATGATAACCTGCTGTGCTCGGGAGTGCTCATGGAGGCACTCAGCGTGGAGGACGGCGGAGAGGGTATATGCTTTAATGTGTATTGCTACAATGTACAGCCGGGGGTAATCATAGACTATTCCACAGGGGAGAATTTTGAGGATTTTTAAAACCTTCCCCTTGAAAAGAACTGCTTCGTCCGCTATACGATATCCCATATCACACTGGGTATGAATTTTGGGAACATCCGCCCCAAATCTTTGTAAAAATCTCGCCGCGATGACACGCTCACCCAGAGCGAGGCATCGCTAAAATCGACGGACAGCAGCGGAAATTTGATTCCGTCGATTTTACGGAATTTTTACTTTGATTTGTGTCGAATGTTTTGTCCCAAAATTCATAAGGCGTGTTATGCGGGATATCGCATATCGTACGAGCGCACAGCAGAGGATATTCAATAAGTTGCGTCTTGCGGATTTTAGGCAGCTGTTCTTGAAATACGCATTTAGCAACTATTGAATACCATCTGGTGAAGCACATCGCACAATTCACCATTTACAAAATGTCATAATTTTGTCACAAAATTATGACAAAAAAACCTTAAAAACAAGATTTTATAATAATTTTTCGGGCAAAAATGTCGCAGAATTACGAAAACAGTCTGCACATTTTTGCCTTTGTTTTTTTGTGCGAGTCCAAAAATATTGTACTTGTATATCAAAAGAGTTCAAATAAATTTAAATTCCGATGAAAAATGCGGAATTCTGCCCCAAAAATACCGAATTTAATAAAAAAACCTCCAAACAAAATTCGTCCTTGCCATGACGCTATTTGCAAATTAAAATAGCCATAAAGAATTTTTATAAAATTTTTAATATTTTTTAACATTTGGAGGTAAATTTAAGTGAAAAACAAGAAAAAGATTGTTATTGTGGACGATAACAGAGAATTTTGCGAGACTGTGAGAGATTATCTTGTATCCCTGGATAAATATGAGGTTACGGCTATTGCCCATGACGGTAAGACAGGCTATGACCTCGTACTTGAAACAAAACCCGACTTGCTCCTTACGGATATTGTGATGCCTGTTATGGACGGACTTACGCTTCTTGACAGAATATCCAAAAACAATACGCTTTCAAAAAAGCCGAAAACAATAGTATTTTCCGCAAGCGGATATGATTCCATAATCGCCAACGCATCAAGGCTCGGAGCAGAGTTTTATTTTATAAAGCCCTTTGAGCTTTCCTGCCTTGCAGACCGCATTGAAGATATAGTAAGCCAGAAGCTTACCGACACCAAGAAAACACCTTCTCTGCAAAAGGATCTCGAATCAAGCATTACAATGTATATACAACAGCTCGGTGTTCCTGCACATATCAAAGGCTATCAGTATATAAGAGATGCTATTATGATGGTTATCGAGGATATGGACGCAATAAACTCCATAACCAAGTTCCTGTATCCCACAGTTGCAAAGCACTATAATACAACCTCGTCAAGGGTGGAAAGAGCAATAAGACATGCCATTGAGGTTGCATGGGACAGAGGAAATCCCGACATATTAAACGAGCTTTTCGGTTATACTATACTGAGCACAAGAGGAAAGCCGACCAACAGCGAATTTATAGCAATGATTGCAGACAAAATCCGTCTCGAAATGAAAGTTGGCTGAAAATTTAAAAAAATACTTGAAAATCTGACATAATATGCCTTATAATAGAAGCGTAGGTCAAAAGACAAATTATACGGAGGAATATTATGGATTTTTTTGATATTTTGACACTGGTAGGCGGACTGGCTCTCTTCCTTTACGGAATGGATGTAATGGGCGACAGCCTAAAGAAGCTTGCAGGAGGCAGACTCGAATCGTTTCTGGCAAAGCTTACCTCAAACAGATTTAAGGGCTTCTTTCTCGGTCTTGTTGTAACCGCAGTTATTCAGTCCTCGTCAGCTACTACCGTAATGCTTGTAGGTTTTGTTAACTCGGGCATAATGAAGCTTGGACAGACCATAGGCATCATAATGGGTGCCAATGTCGGCACTACCGTTACATCATGGCTCCTGAGCCTTTCGGGTCTGAGCGGTGACACATTCTGGATTAAGATATTCAAGCCCACATCCTTTACACCCATACTTGCCGCAATCGGCATTATTATGACGATGGCATCAAGGGACAGAAAGAAAAAGGATATTGGTACAATCCTTCTCGGCTTTGCCGTGCTTATGTTCGGTATGGATGCCATGAGCGGAGCTATGGACGGTCTCAAGGACAGCCCCCAGTTTGCCAAGGTTATGGTAATGTTCGAAAACCCCATACTCGGTATCGTAACAGGTACACTTCTTACAGCTATCATTCAGTCCTCGTCGGCATGTGTCGGTATACTTCAGGCGATGGCGCTTACGGGCACAATACCTTACTCAATAGCAATACCCATCATACTCGGTCAGAATATAGGTACAACTATTACACCTGTACTTTCTGCAATAAGCGGTAATACCGACTCAAAGAGAGTTGCAGTTGCATGTGTATATATCAAGATGATAGGCGTTGTAATTGTGGCATCTGTGTTCTATATACTGAATTCTGTAATCGGATTTGGTTTTATGAGAAACTATGTAACACCGTTTAATATTGCGGTGGTTCATACACTCTTTAATATTATATCAACGGTAATACTTATTCCGTTCTGTTCACAGCTCGAAAAGCTTACCATAAAGTCCATAAAGGGCAAAAAGGAGCAGGAGGACCAGACCTTTGCCGCGCTTGACGAAAGATTTCTGGACATGCCCGGCTTTGCAGTAGAAAAGGCTATGGATCTTCTTTGCTCAATGGCAAGGATAACCACTCAGGCAATAAAGGATGCAACAGCCATGCTCAATGTGTTTGATGCATCAAAGGTTGACGAAATTAAGGAAAGCGAATCTGTTGTTGATAAATATGAGGACAAGCTCAGCACATATCTTGTCAAGCT
>JAZREC010000263.1:0-1836 GCA_045660605.1 Clostridia bacterium | reverse complement strand
TAATAAACACAAATGTAAGAAGTGAATAGAAGTTAAAGGGAATTGCCTTGATAAAAAGGGATATTCCCTCACCCTCTGCCGCATAACCTGCAACAGCTGCAGCCCATGAGGAAACAGGAGCTATCATACATACAGGTGCCGCAGTTGCATCTATGAGATATGCAAGCTTGGAACGGGAAATCTTCTTGCTGTCTGTAACAGGACGCATAACGCTTCCTACTGTGAGACAGTTGAAATAGTCATCAATAAATATGAGCACACCGAGAGCGAAGGTTGCAAGCTCTGCACCTATTCTTGTCTTGATGTGTGTCTTTGCCCACTTGCCGAATGCTGCGCTTCCGCCTGCCTTGTTGATAAGAGCAACAAGAACGCCGAGGAATATGAGGAAAAGGAATATACCTGCATTTCCTGCAAATGCTGCGATAAGACCTGTGTTTACTACAGTGTCAATGGTGTTTACAACATTGAACTGTGTAGCAAAAAGTGCCGCAAGCACTACACCGATAAAGAGCGAGCTGTATACTTCCTTGGTGATAAGTGCAAGTAAAATTGCAATAATCGGAGGAGCTATCGTAGCTATTGTGCCGAAGTATCTGCTGGGAGCTTCTGCCTTGCCTGTACCTCCGCACGCCTCGCATGCTGCGTCCTCAATAAGACCTGTGGAATCACAATCCACGCACGGTGTAACACCGCCATTTGTCACGCTGAGTGCAAGAACCACTACTGCAATAAGCATAATGATACATGCTATCAGCTTGACTGCTTTGCTTTTGTTCATTAGATATCATCCTTTGCTTTATATTTTTGACGAATAATAAAATTATTCAAAATCAAACGAATAAATTGTCTGGGTATCGTACTTCTCTCCGCACTTAACTATCGGTGACGGAAAGTGCCCAAACTCAATTGCATTGGGAAAATGCTGTGATTCCAGACAAATACCCTGATACTTATCGTAGTACACTCCTCCCTTAAAGGCTTTGTCACCTTTAAGAAATCTTGGTGTATACATCTGAAGTCCGGGCTTGTCGGTATATGTCCTCATAACTATACCTGTTTTGTCCCCCTTAAGATATGCCGCCTCTCTCATACCTCTTGAGCGAAGAACAAAGTTAGTGTCATATCCACCGCTTATCTGCATCTGCTCATGCTCCGAGGCAATATCTTCGCCCACCTTCTTAGGCGATGTAAAGTCATAGGGGGTGCCCTCTACCTTAATAATTTCTCCCGTCGGTATAAGTGTAGGGTCAAGGGGTGTGTAGAAATCTGCATCTATTCTAAGGGTATGGTCAAGTACATTTCCTGCTTCGTGACCGTTTAAGTTAAAATAGCTGTGATTTGTAAAGTTAAGTATAGTATCCTTGTTTGATACTGCTTCATAATGAATGGCAAGCTCTCTGCCCTTAAGAGTAAAAGTAACTACGGCATTAAGGTCGCCGGGGAAGCCGTTCTCTCCGTCGGGGCTGTCTATTTCGAACGATATTGATGATGAGCTTTCACCGTCATAGCTTGCTCTCCATACTCTCACCGCAAAGTTAGCCCATCCCGAATGAAGAAGATGTCCCTTCTGGTTAGGTTCTCCGTTATATGTTGTATCTCCGATAGTAAACTGTCCGCCTCTTATTCGGTTTGCAACTCTTCCTACGGTAGCTCCGAAGTTGCCTATACCGTTTGCGTATTCCTCCAGTGTTTCTCTTCCGAGAGCAACATCTGTCTCTATGCCGTTATCGTCTGTAACGACAAGACTTCTCATGCTGCAACCGAGGGTCAGAAACTCTGCCTTAAGTCCCTCTCCGCTGTCAACGGTATATAGATATACTTCCTCGCCCGAAGGCA
>JAZREC010000262.1:0-2965 GCA_045660605.1 Clostridia bacterium | reverse complement strand
TATCTTAGACCCGACGGAAAGACACAGGTAACTGTAGAATATATTGATGGCAAACCTGTAAGAGTTGATACAATTGTTATTTCAACACAGCACAGTGATGAGGTAAGTCTTGAAACAATACATGACGATATGATAAAGTATGTGGTTGAGCCTGTAGTTGATTCTTCGCTTCTTGACGAAAACACAAAATACTTTATCAATCCTACAGGCCGTTTTGTAATTGGAGGACCTCAGGGAGACAGCGGACTTACAGGCAGAAAAATCATTGTTGATACCTATGGCGGATATGCCCGTCACGGCGGCGGTGCTTTTTCGGGTAAGGATCCCACAAAGGTTGACCGCAGTGCATGCTATGCCGCAAGATATGTTGCAAAAAATATTGTTGCCGCAGGACTTGCTGATAAGTGTGAGGTACAGCTTGCATATGCTATAGGCGTTGCAAACCCTGTTTCCGTACTAGTTGATACATTCGGTACGGCTGTTGTGTCGGAAGAAATCATTTCCGAAGCGGTAAAGGCTGTATTTGATTTAAGACCTGCTGCAATTATTCGTGATCTTGATTTGAGAAAACCAATATATAAGCAGACAGCAGCATACGGACATTTCGGAAGAACAGATATAGATTTGCCTTGGGAAAAATGCGACAGGGCACAGCTTCTCAGAGAAAAGGCAGGCATTTAATTCACCACAAGGGCAACTCTTTGCATATTATGATGCAAAGAGGTGTTTATATGTCAGCTATTATTTTCAAGACAGTAATTACTTTCCTGGTTGTTTTTGGCCTTTGTGAGATGATATCAGGAATAGTAAAATTCTTTTTTAATAACGACCGCAGGGAAAGAGAAGTATTTATATTTATTCATGTCAGAAATCAGGAAGAGAATATCGAATATATTATTCGATGTACAATATTTAATTATTTACAGAATTACGGCGGAAGAACAGTACCGTATATTGTTATTGTAGACAGAGGGTCATCGGATGATACAGAAACGATTTCACGCAAGCTGAGTAACGATTATGAATTTGTCTACTATGCAACAGAAGACGAATACAATCAATTCAAAAAAGATACAGAAAGTGTTTAGGAACGGCATATGATATATAATACATATTCAGATTATTTGAAAAACAAATACGGAGAAAGGGTATATAAGCTCCCTGTAAACCTTCCCATTACATGCCCGAACAGAGACGGAACATGCTCCATGGGCGGATGTATATTTTGCGCAGAGATTGGGGCGGCATTTGAAAATTTACCCGTAACAATGAGTGTGTCGGAACAAATTGACGAAAATATGCGTTTTATAGGTTCAAAGTATAAGGCAGATAAGTTTATTGCATATTTTCAGAATTTTACAAACACATATATGCCTCTTGATGTTTTCAAAGAAAATATAACCTCAGCAGTTAAGGACAAAATTACAGAGATTGCAATTTCTACGCGTCCTGATTGCATCAGAGATGATTATATGGAGTTTTTGCATAATCTGTCGCAAAAAACAGGAATAAACATATCAATAGAGCTCGGACTTCAAAGCGTAAATTATAAGACACTTAAGAAAATCAACAGAGGTCATACTCTTGCAGAGTTTATTGATGCGGTACTTACCATAAAAAAATACGGATTTGAAACCTGCGCACATCTTATACTTAACCTACCATGGGATGATATGGAGGATGTTACGGAATGTGCAAGAATTATTTCTGCCCTCGGTGTAAATCAGGTTAAGCTCCACAGCCTGTATATAGCAAAAAACACCCCGATGGCAGAAATGTATCTGAGAAAAGAATTTGATATGGGAACATATATGGACTATGTTGAAAGAGTTATAACCTTTTTGGAGCATCTTTGTCCCGATGTTGTTATACAGAGACTTATAGGAAGAGCCAAGGAGGAACATACAATTTTCTGCAACTACGGAACAAGCTGGTGGAAAATAAAGGATACAATAGATGCAGAGATGTTAAAAAGAGGTACATATCAAGGCAGACTTTTCGATTATCTTGGCGGAAGCGCTCTTAAAAAATTTGATTAACAAAATTATGAAAATCTATTGTAATTTTCAGTAGATTTTGATATAATAAACTGTAAAAATATATTTGGAGATGAAAACGCATATGATAAAAAGTATGACAGGCTACGGAAGGGGCGAAAAGCTCTTTGATGATTACAAAATCACCGTAGAAATCAAGAGCGTAAATAACCGTTATCTTGATTACAATATAAGGCTCTATAAACAATATACATTTGTTGAGGATGCTGTAAGAGAACTCATATCGTCCAGAATAAGCAGAGGTAAGGTAGATGTATTTATACAATACGATACCGTAGACGGCGATGACAAGCTTATAACACTCAATGAGTCGGTTGCCAGAGGTTACTGCGATGCACTCAGGGAGATGTCTTCAAAGCTTGGATTAACTGATGATATAACAGCAACATCACTTGCGAGATTTCCCGATGTTTTCAATATTGAACGCAAGGAACAGGACAACGACAGAATAATTGCCGATACAAAAGAAGTCCTTTCGATTGCTCTTGATGATATTACAGCCAACCGTGCAAGAGAGGGAGCAAGATTATTCAACTTCTTTGAAGATACAATAAAGGGAGTTGAAAACATTCTTGGCACAATAGAAAAAAGATCACCGCTTACTGTAGATGAACACAGAAACCGCATCAAAGAGCGCATGGAAGAAATTCTCGGCGGTATAGATTATGATGAAGCAAGACTTCTTACAGAGGTTGCAATTTTCTCGGACAAGGTTAACATTACCGAGGAAATAGTTAGATTTCACAGCCATCTCAAGGAGTTTGCATCTCTTCTTAAAAGCGATATTCCTGTCGGAAGAAAGCTTGACTTTACTGTTCAGGAGCTTAACAGAGAGGCAAACACAATGGGAAGCAAGTGCAATGACTTCGAAATAGGCAAAGCAGTTGTTGACCTTAAGGCAGAAATAG
>JAZREC010000261.1:0-3573 GCA_045660605.1 Clostridia bacterium | reverse complement strand
ATTGCGTTTAAGCTCGCCGTCCTTTGCGACGGATATCTTTCCTGTCTCTTCGGATACGACTATACTTATACAGTCTGCAACCTCGGAAATACCGATTGCCGCTCTGTGTCTTGTACCAAGCTCCTTGGAAAAGCTGTTGTTCTGCGTGAGCGGAAGGAAGCATGCTCGTGCTTTTATGCTGTTATCGCTTACAATAGCGGCGCCGTCATGCAGAGGCGTATTGGAGATAAATATATTTACAAGAAGCTGTGAGGATAATCTTGCATCGAGCATTGTGCCCGACTTCATTATATCTCCAAGCTTTGTTGTACGCTCCAATATAATCAAAGAACCTATCTTGTGCTCCGACATGTATGATGCGGCTTCGCAAATTTCCTCCGCCATCTTCTCGGGGTTGTCCTCGGACAAGAAAAACTGTCCTGCCGCCGTTGTGTTTCCTATCTTTTCGAGTGCGCGGCGTATCTCGGGCTGAAACATTATAATAATAGCCAGCACGCCCACCTGAAGTGTACTCGAAAGCAAATAGCTTATTGCATTAAGGTCAAGCCAGTCCGATACCTCCGCGGCAATAACCAATGCAATTATACCCTTTACAAGCTGTGCGGCGCGGGTCTTTCTTACAAGGCTTATTCCACCGTATATAACACAAGCAACTATTACTATATCACAAATATCCCTGACCCTTATAAGCCGAAGATTTTGTATAAGGGCTGTCCATACCTCTCCCATAACCAATACTCCTTTTATTTATTATTTATTTTGCAAGATTAAATATCGCCTTTATTTCTTCCTTGCCGAGCATGCGGTAATCAAGTATCTCTCTTTTACCGAAAAATGTACATTTCTCGCTCATTTCATCAATTGCTTCGTCCGTAATATCTACGCCAAGCTCAGAAAGTCTTGTGGGCATTCCAAGATCCTTGAAATAATTTTCTATGTACTCTATACCCTCCATAGCAAGAGCCATATCGTCCTTGCCCTCGGGGTTTACTTTGCATACATTTACTGCCAGACGGCAAAAACGCTCAGGATTATATTTATATATATACTTTGCCCATGCAGGATATATGACACTAAGTCCTGCTCCGTGGCTTACGCTGTCATACATACCGCTCAGTTCATGTTCAAGCTGATGGCAGACAAGAACAAATTCTGTACCTGCATGCGTCAAATCGTTGTGCGATAATGAACCTGCCCACATAAGATTTGCCCTTGCTTCATAATCTTCGGGATCAGCCATCACATCTCTTCCCGCTTTTATTACCGCTCTGAGAACTCCCTCTGCCATCTCATCTGTAACTAAAAAAGGCTCGCTTGTTGTAAAAAATCTCTCCAGAGTATGCATCATTATATCTACAATTCCGCATGCCGTCTGGTAGGGTCCTACCGTATATGTAAGACAGGGATTGCATATTGAGAAAAGAGGTCTTATGTACCTGCTTCCAAATCCCCGTTTGAGCATACCGTCCTCGTTTGTTATAACGCATGAAGCACTCATTTCGCTTCCCGAAGCAGAAAGAGTAAGCACAGTAGCAACGGGAAGAGCATTATCGGGAACCGCCTTCTTTGATGAAAAATCCCACGGGTCTCTGTCTGTTACTGCTGAAACCGCAATAAGCTTGGCAGAGTCTATCGCACTTCCGCCTCCTACTGCAAGGATAAGCTCTGCTCCCTCTTTTTTTGCCATCTCAGTTCCTTTATTTACCATAGAAAGCTTGGGGTTTGGTTCTACCCCTCCAAGCTCGCAATAGGATATTCCCGCATTTTTTAGAGAGGCGGTGATTTCATCATACAGGCCAGTCCTTTTAATAGAATTCTGACCGTAATGAAGCATTATTTTCTTAAAGCCGTATTCCTTTATAATCTCTCCGACCTTGTGATGGGTATCTTTTCCAAAAATCACCCTTGTAGGTGCATAGTATTCAAATTTACGCATATATCATGCTCCCTTCGTTTTTGTATAAGCTTCGTAAAGAAGGATACCGCAGGCAACAGAAACATTAAGTGACTCTGCATCCTCCGTCATAGGTATTGATACTCTGTGTGTGCACATCTTTTCTGTCTCCGGGCAAATGCCGTTTGCCTCGTTTCCCATAACAATAATACACTTATCGCTGTATAAAAAATCTTTGCTTGATACTGCATCCGACGGAAATGTTCCGATAATCTGATATCCGTTATCCCTGAAATTCTCAAGGATACTGTCCTTATCAAAATAAAGCTTAGTAGTGAAAATTCCCGACATGGTAGAACGGATAACCTTGGGATTGAAAACATCTACACACCCCTTGGAAAGCACAATTCCATCTACACCGAATGCCGCGGCACTGCGGATGATAGTTCCCATATTTCCGGGGTCTGTAACAGAATCAAGATATAAATATAGTCCCTTGCTGTAATCTATATCCTCAGGCGAGGTGTCTGTATATTTTGACACCGCCAAAATGCCCTGGGTGTTGACAGTAGATTTAAGTTCATCAAAAAGCTTGTCCGAAAGAATATATACTCTTTGTCCGTCAAAATTACAGTCTGTGCTCTTTTGATATGTCTCACTTATCAATATGTATTCCATTTGTGCACCGAGACTTATTGCATCTTTCACAATCCTCTCTCCCTCAATAAGAAACATGCCTGTTTTTCGGCGGTTTGATGGAGAAAGAAGCTTTTTTGTCTGCTTGAATATTGAATTTGATGTACTTTCTATTCTAATCATAAATTACACCTTTACTTTATTTCATATATTTTCAGTATAACAGATATTCATCGTTATTGCAAGGCTGTCGACAATATTTTCTGCAAACAAAAAAGGAATGTTAAAAAACCTAATTTTTAACATTCCCTTTGGAATTATGCTATGTTATTAGTTAAGAGCAGCATTTGCCTTTTCTACCAATTCGGTAAAACCAGCAGGATCTGCAATTGCAATCTCGGAAAGCATCTTTCTGTTCATGTTGATATCTGCCTTCTTAAGACCGTTCATGAATTTGGAATATGTTGTGCCGTTCATCTTGCATGCAGCACTTATTCTTGTAATCCAAATGCTTCTGAAATCTCTCTTCTTCTGCTTTCTGCCGATATATGCATAAGACAAAGACTTCATAACTGCCTGTTTTGCAGTTCTGAATAACTTACTCTTAGCACCTCTGTATCCTTTAGCGAGCTTTAAAACTCTTTTATGTCTTTTTCTTGTCGCCATAGCGCCTTTTACTCTAGCCATTTAAAACGCCTCCCTCAATTTTATTTATAAAGTATCAGTCTCTTGATTGTAGCAGCATTTGCTGTAGAAGCATAAGCCTGCTTTCTTAATGCTCTCTTTCTCTTAGTTGACTTCTTGGTTAAAATGTGTCTTCTGAAAGCCTGATTGAGCTTTACCTTACCCTTTTTTGTAAGATTGAATCTCTTTGCAGCACCTCTGTGAGTTTTGATTTTAGGCATTGCATTTACACTTCTTCCGAATATTGGATATTAAATTATTTGGGTACGACCACCATAGTCATATTTGTGCCTTCAAGTTTAGCAGCCTTTTCGACAGTTCCAACCTCTGTTACGGCATCGGCAAACTTGGTGAGCAAG
>JAZREC010000260.1:0-6554 GCA_045660605.1 Clostridia bacterium | reverse complement strand
CCTTCGGCGGTCTCGTAATCGGTAAGATTATGTGCAAGCTTTCCGGTGGCAAGATTAACCCGCTTATCGGCAGTGCAGGCGTTAGCGCCGTTCCGATGGCAGCACGCGTATCGCAGATGGTCGGTCAGAAGGCAAATCCTTCGAACTTCCTTCTGATGCACGCTATGGGTCCGAACGTTGCAGGCGTTATCGGTTCCGCAGTTGCCGCAGGTTTTCTCCTGGCTGTATTTGGCTGATAATGTAAACGTATCGAAAAGAGCAAAATTGCAAGCTTGCAATTTTGCTCTTTTTTCGTTTTATTTTTCTTCGGTAAAAATTATACAAATTTCTCTGAAAACTATTGACATATTTTTAAATCTTAAGTATAATAATAGTAACAACAGGCAACAGGTGTGTCTGTTAAAGCGTAGATGTATGCCGGCGTGCCGATATGCGTTGACATGCGGAGCTTTCGGGAGGGGTTTGTGTAGTGTAACCTCAAATCGGCGTAGGCTTAATGCCGAAAGAAAATGCACTAAAAGCCGTTCTGCTTCAGGTGGAACGGCTTTTACTTATGTGAAAGGATTTTTACAATGGCAGATAAACTACAACGCTGTGCTTTGGCTTTTCAAAAGCTGATTGATACACAGTATGAAATTATTATTGGAAGAAAACTTCAAACATCAAAAATCATACTCAATTTTTCTGAAACAGAGTTTGTCCATTTGACCGGACTTCATAAGCTTGTTGACAACGAATTTTTTCGTACTGCTTCAAGAAAAAAGGTATTTGATTACGCTCTGGCCGGAAAAATATCTTATGATACCTTAACAAAAAGTCAAAATTTTGATCTTGACAGAGAGCGAATTCAGTATTTTGAGTTTTTAGAAAGTATGCTTGATAGTAATCATGTTATATTTAAATACAATTCAAAGAAAAACATATTTTCTCTAATACAGGCTGATTACTTGCTTCAATCAGCACACGACAGTAGAGACATATACATATTTCTTGACAGACTTGAAAACTCTGATTCACATTTTTGCCGTTCTTTCTTTCCTAAAGGCGATAAAGATTATACTGCCGGACAAGCAAAATATACTTTGCTTTACAAAAAGAAAATAAATAAAACAACAGGTGAATCCGAAATACAGTACAATAAATTATCCAATTAATCGAGCAGGGCGACCGATGAGGGTCGCCCTTTTTTGATATGCAATATTCGATTGCCCGATATTTTTTTACAAAATCGATATGTTTTGCGGTTCGTCGGAAACCGCCGAACCCTACAAGCAAGGCTTGAATTTACTTCATATTTTCCCACTTATACTCATATCCGTTTTTATCCAGATAATAATCATGGGTTATGGTTGCCTCCTGAACATCCACATAGTACCACTTATTCTTAAAGAGGTCATGGTACGGCATATATTCAAGAGATTTTACATAGGTTTCCAAAGGCTTTCTGCCGAGAATTCTGTTTACGGTTGCCATGACCTCGGCACGCGTAATGTTATTATCCGCACCGAACTGCTTATTATCATAGCCTTTCATAATTCCCGCATTATAAAGTCCCAGAATTTCTTCGTATGCCCAGTAATCTTCCTCAAGGTCGGTATAGGGGTTGTCGATATCTGCTTTCTTAACACCTGCAAAGCGGAATATAAGTGCCGCAAACTCGCCCCGCGTGAGATTTCTTCTCGGCTTGAATTCGCCGTCGGGATAGCCGTTTACAACATTCCTTTGCGCCATGTACTCTATTTCCTTTACAGCCCAGCAATCTGTTGTAACATCGGGGAATACATCTGCAGTAACAGTAAAGGGTGCTTCGTATTCGTGGTTCATAATACGGTAGAGTATTGCAACCATTTCGTCTCTGGTTATATCACCCTCGGGTCTTACTGTTCCGTCGGGATAGCCGTTGATATAGCCTATATGGGTCGGGTGCTCGGTGCCGAAAATATCCTTGGTATAAATACGGGTTTTGTCTACTACATATCCGCCTCCGCCACCGCCACCACCGCCTGTGTGGATGGTTGTAACTGTGGGAACTGAGTATCTGTATTCTCCTACCTCTCCCCATACTCCGTACAGACAGCTTTGCGGTCTGCCGTCTTTGCACGCTCCGCAGGTGTTGTCTCCTACTCCGCAGCTACTGTAATATGCAACCTTTACGGTGGTGCCAGAGTTGAGTTCCAGATTGCCTCCGTCATACAAAATCTTGTCACTGTTTCTCACATCTGTGGGGTCTGTTCCGTTGAGAGTATAGTATATAAAGGTGTTATTATTCGTGTCGCCAATCAGAGTATAGACGGTTCCCTTGGGGAATTCTGTCTTGCCGGTTGCCTCCAGGCTGGTTGTGGGAATTCCCAGATGGACAAAATCTATAAAGAAGGTCTTGTCACTGCCGGCTATGATGTCGTCACCGCTTTTGAGATATGCATGGATAGTGATGTTATCCATGAGCTGTGTAGGTATGATTGGTCTTGTTCCGTCAAACATACTTGTGGTAGTTGTTATTTCCTTGCCGTCGGACTTTCTGACATAAGTATAGTAATAGTATATGTCTGCCTGTGTGTCCGGAGGTGTTATAAGATATATGCCCTGTGCATATTCTCCCTCATCCAGCACAGTTGCGCTTATTCTGGGTACATTGTACGGGTCGGCAATATACACCGTTCCATCAGCATCTGCCGTGTTTTCTATGATATAGTAATGGATTGTATTGAGGCTTACTCTGCCGGTATCGGTGTTTTCAACATATGCCTTAAAGGACATAGTGTGGTCGATTGTTCTTTTTCGTCCATCATATTCATAATCCTTGTCGTCACTGTTTCCGCGATACCATATGGTATAGCTCTTGTTTGTAGGTGCCTTGTCGTCTAAAAATATCCTGGTGGACAAATCTTCGCTCTTGAGATAAGTGCCCGACGCAAGCTCTATAATCGGAGGCAAGGGGCGGAAGTTGTACACATAGCTCACAACAGAGCTCTCGACTGAGCCTGTGCTGTCTTCTCTTACGCATCTCAACTGGAGGATGGTGTCCTCCGCTATGAGAACATCCGTGTCGGGAGTATAAAGCTTCCATGTGCCGTCATTACCGAATCTGTAGCAGATATCTGCTCCTTCGTTGAGAGAATAAAACCTAAGTGCCAGCAGGTTGTTGGCATCATCGATTATTCTTTCCTCGTACATGCCTGTTTCCTTGTTGGCATACGGAGGGGCAAGAACTGTGTCAGCATCGGAGAGGACATATCTTCTCACTGTGTGCTCACTCTCCATAGAATCCAACACAGAGTAGATATCCAGAGTTACGGGTGATGTGTTGACTACTCCCGTATCGAAAGTGAGCGGCTCTGTGCGATCGGAATTTCTATATGCAATGCCCGTCTTGGTATCTATATAGAATCTCTCTGAGTCTGTGTTGTCAAAGCTCTGCGATGCATCTCCTACTGTGTAGTAAACCTTGCTTCCTTTGACAGCCTCTACTGGTACCAAGGGGAGACTGTCTCCGCTGATGGTTGCCGAAGGTGCTGCAAAGGGTGCTTCGGGAGCAACAGTATATGAGAATATACCGATGTCACTCTTCACGCCAAATACATTTACTGCTATTGCCTTGATGACAGTATTGCCCTTTACGGGTATGGACGCTGTGCCGTCGTAGAGATGTGTGCCTGCGGTGTTAGGAATAGGGTCGGGGCACAGTCCGCCGTCATAGCTTACTGTGTAATATATTTTTGTTCCCGTAGGTACGGGCATAAACTGTGTACTGTACGGAGCGGAGCCGATGCCAAGGGTGTAGCTTCCGGGAAGAAGTGTAGTGAGAGGTTTGACCGGCTTGAGCTTGACAATGTCATAGGAATGGGTAACAACTGTGGAATAGGATATTCCATCTCTCACTACAACCGCAGTAACAACCGTGTAGTCGTTTATCTCTATGACAACAGAATCCGAATCCGCATCACCTGTGAGATAATGGGGATTGGTGGTGGGGTCGCTTCCGTCAAGAGTATATCTGAGCTCGTAATGGTCAGTATTGCTCCGGTTGCTCTCAGGTGTGTATATGGTTATGCTCTTGGCATTGGTAAACTGTGTACTCTCGGGAGCAAAGACAGGGGGGAGAGGCTTGATTCTGTATTCGAACTCATATGGCTCACCCGCGTTCTTTACGGTACCGTCGGGATTGTATTCCGACACTGCTCTGGCATAGATAACGGTGTCCTCGGTTACGGGGATGATATCCTTATACTTCTGCCACTTTCCGTCGCCCATATGATATTCAATAGTATATTCGGGAGTGTTGGCAGTAAGTGTTACATTGATGCTGCCGTCGTACACACCGGGCGGATAGAAGGCATTGATGCCGTAATCATCTGCACCGCTGAACAGATAATAATAGGATTTCTTAATACTGTATTCGCCATTGTAGTATGCCACAGTCCTCAGGGTAGTGTCCCTTGCAACTGTGATGGGGATGTCTTCATAAGCATTACGCGTAATGCTTGAGGCAGGGTCGGAGCCATCGAGTGTGTAGTAGATTGTAGCACCCTGAGTCTCACTGGAGAGCCTGATATCTATTTTGGATGGATATATGCCGTCGGGTACATCAGCGATTGCGGGGGCAGGCTTTATGCCGAGGCTGTACCATGCCACGTCGCTGTGAACACCCATCTTGTCTGTGACAAGACGCACTATTCTCTTGCGGTCTATGTGTATTACAGGGTTTAGCGGGTCAACCTCCACCCACTCTGTTTCAGCATCGGTTCCGCCCGTGATAACTTCGGGAACCTCTATGTTTGAAAATGTATAATAAACCTTGTTTCCTTTGTCTACATCTATCATGCCATAGTCACTTTTGTCAGATACAAGCACATCAAACGATGATGCGGAGCTGTATACATCAGGCATCAACTTCTCGCCCATGTCGAACAAATACGGTCTATCCGGAATGATAGTGTAGGAATAGCTCACCGTGCTACTGTATTTACCGTCGCTCTCGCGGAAGGCACAGGTCTTGATTGTTGTGTCCAGAGTGATTTCTATAGGACCTGTATAGGGAATTCTGGCAGGACTTACAGCAGGATCGCTGTCATCCGTTGTATAATATATGGGCAGTCCGTCCTCCTGAGTAAGCTCAACCATGACCTTGTCCACATAGTCGCCTGATGTAGGCACGGCAACAGGGGCAGTAGGCTTTGATTTATCCTTGATGAGTATATGATGATAACCACCGTTGATGGCATTGAAATCGAAGGTCTGCTCAGAGAGCTCGTCGGACTGATTCTTGGCAAACAGCTCCAGTGCATACTGTTCGTTTCCGCTGTCTATATCGATGAATACATCTGTGCTTCCCGTCCTCTTGGGAGTAAGAGAGAGCTTGGCAAGGTTGTACCAAAGCTGCTCGTCGTCCTTTTGCGGAACATAGCCGCCGCTGTAAAACACCGTTATATATGCAGTTTTGTATGTAGTTGCGCCCATTTGATAGGTACCGCTGCCATGTCTATAAACAAAATATCCCACCGACTGGGGAACATCGGTGCCGGTATCCTCGCCCAGCTCCTCGTCATCCTTGTCCGTGGTTCCAAGATTTGAGTCCGGAATGGTATAATCAATAGGCGCAGAGGTGTTGCTCTGTGCATATTCAAAGTATTTGTCATCGAAGCATATACGGAGCGTGTAGCCGTTTAAATCATACTGCGGCTCCTTGTGTACACCTTCCTCGTAGTCTCCCTTGTTGGGATTGTCTATCGCAAAGTATATATCGGCATTTTCGCCCATATATACAGTGGAGTTGTTTGTTGTCTCCTTGGGGTCTTCGCCCTGTGCGTGCAGGTAGACAGTTCTCCGTGTCTTGTCTGTGTCTTCTGCCAAGACACCTTGGGGCAACAGTCCCATAAGCATAACTATGCTGAGTATGAGTGAGATAATTTTAGTGCGTATCATAAGTTATTGGCTCCTTTGTATATATTATTTAGTCGATTGTTTCTCTTGTATGTATCCTCTTTCAAAGCACACAAAAAAATGGACAATGGATAATGGATAATGGAAAATTGACGAAGAAAATCGCCTTGCGATTTTGAACCATAATTCTCAATTTTCAATTAATTTTATGTGCTTTGAAAGAGAGGGAAGCAAAGCTTCCCACCTCAATTATTTAATTATTCATTCCAGGAAACGAGCACATAAGCTACGTCTTTGGAGTCGATTACGCCGTCACGGTTGAGGTCGTACTTAGCATAATCAGACTTATTTACTCTGTCTGTAGATGTACCAAAGTATGATACAACTGCAGAGAGGTCATAGATATTGATGTTGTTATCCTTAACTATATCACCTGCAAGGAAGTTCTTAGTTACTTCACCTGTTGTTGCATTGGTTTCTATAACCTGTGCCTTGTCCATTACATTGTTCCAGAAGTTAAGAGTCTTATCATCTGTCATTGTAACTGTGTAGCGAGCTGTTCTGTAGCCTGCGCCTGATACTGTTACTGTGAATGCTCTGTCCTTGGTGAGCATTGACTCAACCTTGTAAGAACCATCTGCAAGTGCATACTCATCCTCACCCAAATTAAATTC
>JAZREC010000259.1:0-4637 GCA_045660605.1 Clostridia bacterium | reverse complement strand
AGGTGATAAATGTGTGCTCCATAGGCGGTGAAATAGATTTTAACACTATGCCAAAGGTGTCGGACTACCACAGAGCAATGCTTCGTTCAATGTCAAGACGCGGACCAGACTCAAACGGAATTTACGAGAATACAAATGCGGTTCTTCTCCATTCGAGACTTGCCGTTATAGATGTTGAAAACGGTATTCAGCCAATGACAGCCGTATACAGAAACGAGACATATACCATTGTATACAACGGCGAGATATACAACACAGACGAAATAAGGGGAATTCTCACATCAAGGGGAATATACCTGCGAACAAACTCCGATACAGAAGCCGTACTTATGCTCTATGCTCTGTACGGAGAAAAATGCGTGGATATGCTAAACGGTATATTTGCATTTGCAGTTTGGGAAGAAAATGCAAAAAGACTTTTTGCAGCAAGGGACAAAATGGGTGTAAAGCCGTTTTTCTATCATCACAAAAACGGAAGACTTGTTTTTGCATCGGAAATCAAATCCATTCTGCTGCATCCTGATATAAAAGCCGTTGCAGATATCCGCTCAATCTCCGAGCTTATGCTCATAGGACCGGGAAGAACCCCGGGATACGGTGTGTTTAAGGGCATAGAAGAGCTCAAACGCGGTCACTCAATGTATTTTGACGAAAACGGAATGAGAATAAGAAAATACTGGGATGTAAAGGCATCAAAGCACCCTGACAGCAAGGATGACACAATAGAAATGGTGCGTTATCTTGTAAAGGACTCCATCGAAAGACAGCTTGTATCCGATGTGCCTATAGGTACATTTCTGTCGGGCGGTCTTGATTCGAGCATAATTTCCTCAGTAGCGGCAAGGTATATGAAAAAACGGGGCGAGAGATTAACCACCTTTTCTGTGACATACCGAGACAACGACAAATACTTTTCAAAAAGTAAATTTCAGCCAAACTCCGACGGCGAATTTATAAATATAATGCAAAAGTATTTAGAGAGCGACCACCACCTGATAACGATAGACACTCCCGAGCTTGCAAAGGCACTTTTTGATGCCGTTGATGCAAGGGATTTGCCGGGAATGGCTGATGTTGACTCATCTCTTCTCCTCTTCTGCAAGGAAATCAAAAAGCATGTGACCGTAGCACTGTCAGGAGAGTGTGCTGACGAGATATTCGGAGGATATCCTTGGTACAGAGATGAAAAAATCCGTTCTGCATACGGCTTTCCGTGGGCACAGTCAACAGCTTTCCGAAGCGGATTTATACGCAAGGAATTTGCCATAGATGCCGAAAACTATGTAAATTCGCTTTATGACGAATATGTGGAAGCTGCACCCAAATATTCGGGTGACTCCGATGTAGACAAACGGATGAAAGAAATGGTTTATCTCAATATGAATTGGTTTATGCAAACACTTCTTGACCGCAAGGACAGAATGAGTATGTACTCGGGTCTTGAGGTAAGAGTTCCTTTTTGCGACTATAGAATTGCGGAGTATCTTTATAATGTTCCATGGGAATTAAAGGACCTTTTTGGAAGGGAAAAAGGACTGCTCAGAGCCGCCGCAGAGGATATTCTTCCTCCCGAGGTTCTTTACAGAAAAAAGAGCCCCTATCCAAAGACCCACAACCCGTCATACAGACTTGCGGTGGAAAAACTGCTTCTGGAGGTTCTGGAGGACCCAAATGCACCGCTTTTTGAAATTGCAGACTATGATGCGGTAAAATCCCTTGTGGGAAGCGACAGATCCGAGCCATGGTACGGACAGCTTATGACAACACCTCAGACAATTGCATATCTTCTTCAGCTTAACTACTGGTTAGACAAATACAATGTAAATATAGAAATTTAAAAAATCTTTTCATTATTCCCCAAGTTTTTACATTGACACAAAGGCCAAAATTGTATATAATAAGTATACAATCAAAACACTTGGGGACGCAATGGTCTCGACGGGGGTTTTGAAGTCAGAGGAGCGAGCAGCGGCGGAAACCGCTTTAACAATTCCAACTTAAAATTAAACGCTAACAAAAATTTAGCTTACGCTGCCTAATTAAAGGCGGCCGTTCTTACCCGAACTACCGCATTTGGGATAAGAGCGTCATTTAAGCGGTGAACGTGAGCAGGCAAAGCTTTGAGCCTGCCATGAACAATGAAGCTACCAAGAATATGAGTTTGTTTGCGGACTTATATCCGAGGGAATGTTGACCACAAACTGCGCTCGGAGAGCCTTTGATGAATGAGCTTTCGGACAGGAGTTCGATTCTCCTCGTCCCCACCAATAAGAAACACACCATGGCACAGCCATGGTTTGTTTCTTATTGGGCGAAGCCTCAAAGAGAATCGAACTCCGAAAGGTTTGCACGAAGCAAAACAATCCTGTGAATTGTTTTGCCGTGCAAGGAAAGATTGCGGGTACCGAATTGCCGAAACGGAGAGCAGGCAATTGGGTCGTAATCTATCAGTCAAGCCAAGTGGCTTGACTGATTCTCCTCGTCGGCAAAGCCGTGGCGTGTTTTTTTGTGGCGAAGCCTCAAAGAGAATCGAACTCCGAGCACTTATGCAAGTATACGGGGATGTTTGGCATTCTCGTATGTTTATACTAATTCTTAATGACAGACATTAAATCTATAAAACAAATGCTGCATGCTTTTATTATTGGTCAATTATAAAAATTTCGTTTTGGTAGTCGAATTTGTGCAAAATATATGTTACAATAGAATTAAATTATATAATATCAAGGAGGAATTTAATGAATAGGTGTCAAAGATGTCATTATGGGACGGAATTAGCGACAAGAAAGTTAAAGAAGCAAGAAAAGAGAGCTATTCAGTTTTCGAAGCGATAAAAGACAAAGGTAAAGATTTTATAGATGAGCTTAATGAGTACAAAGACTACATAGAAAAGCACGGATTAATTTCCGGCATAAGCATAAAGCTGGCTGATGACAAAAAATTAGACGATGTAACTAATGCAGTATTAAAGACACATGATTTTACAGTTGGAAATACATCAAGCGGAAAGCGCATAAAAAATGTCGTAGCCAATTTTTATGACACCGTACACAATGCAATAGCACAGAAAAACTATCAGTATAATAAAAAAGTGGATTTGAGCAGTTATAAAGGCGGATATATCAACGATCAGAACAATGGACAAGTATCGAGGCTTAAGCTTGGTTCAAGAACTATGGATTATAACGGCTGCGAGGTTATTGCAGCATATAATTCGATGCTGACACTTGGGGAAAAAAGGGATATTAGGGACATAGCATATCACTTTGAAAATGATGGTCAAATGCTTGGTGGAGAATTCGGTACAAATCCGTATGCAATAAAAAGATATTTTACCCAGAATGGTTATAAGGTAAAAACCTTGGAAGGCGAAAATATTACAGACAAAAAGATACCTGATGCAGATTCATATATACTTTCGTTCTGGAATGATAAAGATATACAAAATGCTTTGCATACAATTGCAATGAAGAGAACAAAAGACGGATATGAAATTTTCAACTATGGCTACACGACTAATAATAGTTCCGATGAGATTGATAGCGTAGATGAAAAAATGAAGTTAGAAAACACTGTTCCATTAGTGTTACATTGCATATATAAAGGGGAGAAGTAAGTTGAAAAAAGTATTATTTTTGATTTTAATGATTACAATTTTTCTAACCTCATGCACATATCAGGCACATGAAAGGCCAAAGCAAAATGACAATGAAATATGGATTTGTAAGGAACCGTATTTAGAAATGTATTGGACAGAGAATAAATATGGTGGTAAGCTTGTTGTCGATGAAACAGAGTATGCTATAGTTCATACTCAAACTCATGGGGCTCGCATATGGATATATGAAGATGATGAAAATCTTGATTTGAGCCATTATAGCAAAATTGAGTATTGCTTGTTCAATGGTAAAGCAGACTACGGAAAAGAAAAAATGACAATAACCGTAGATGTAGATTACAAGAATATATTCGGCGGAGAAAAACCAACCTTTGAACTTGTAAAGCATAAAAAGTGATATTTGCTGTTTGTTTTTTATGCCAAAAGCAGATTTCCTCTACTTAACAAGCACATTGGGTTCTAAATACCCCATACTTCCACCAAAAGACATTATTGATGTTCTAAAAAAATTTAGTTTTGAGTTAGTGAAACTCTAAATGTACATTTCGTCTCCACCACATAAAAACACGCTACGGCAAAGCGCCATGGCGTGCTTTTTTGTGGCGTCGACTCGTAGAGAATCGAACTCCGAAAGGTTTGAGCGTAGCAAAACAATCCGGTGAATTGTTTTGCAGCTCAAAGATAAGTTGCGGGTACCGAATTTGCAGAGCAAATTGGGTCGTAACTTATCAATCGAGCCAGATGGCTCGATGATTCTCCGAGTCGACATTGTTCAGCTTTATTTTAATTCCAAGATATAATCAACAGATACATTATATAGCTTTGCAAGTTTAATGAGCATTGATACAGGGATTTCCCGAATACCGTGTTCATATCTTGCATATACCTGTCGGTTACACATAAGGTAATCTGCCACTTGTTGCTGTGTTAAATCATTATCAAAAGTCGGAGGCCAAGCGGTCTTAGGAAGACAAGCTTGTCATACAACTCCTTGGCCCACAGAACGACATGGCTACGA
>JAZREC010000258.1:0-1743 GCA_045660605.1 Clostridia bacterium | reverse complement strand
AACTAAAATTAACTTACCATCCTTTTTATCCTTGTGTTCATCCAGAACATCAAGGTTGATTTTAGCCTTATATTTGCCGTAGTACTCAATGTTGTCCTCATTTAATCCGAGCTTTGAAGCTATTTTCCCGATATGCTCGGGTTTGGCGTTTTGCGCAATCTGAATATCTGTTAACATGGTCGGTCTCCTTTTGTTTTAATAATACAGACAGCTTGTGCGGATATTCCAAGGCCCTCGCCCTCAAATCCAAGCTTTTCTGTTGTTGTTGCTTTTACACTTATCATTGATTTATCAACCTTAAGTGCATTGGCTATATTCTGCCTCATTGCATCAATATACGGTGCAAGTTTTGGCTTTTGTGCAACTATTGTAGAGTCAACATTAGACACTTCATAACCGTTATCTTCAAGGTGTGTTCTGACCTTTTTAAGAAGCTCTATACTATCAGCATCCTTATAGCTCATGTCGTTATCGGGAAAGAGCTTACCTATATCGCCAAGAGCTGCAGCACCCAAAAGAGCATCCATTATTGCATGAACGAGAACATCGGCATCCGAGTGGCCGATAAGGCCAAGATTATATTCTATTTTCTCACCGCCGAGAATAAGTTTTCTGTTTTCGCCAAGTCGGTGAACATCGTATCCTGTTCCTATTCTAAACATCCAATAACACCTCCGCAACAGCAAGGTCGCTGTAGCTTGTAAGCTTAATATTTGCAGAATTACCCTCAATAAGCTTGATTTTTTCGCCGTAATGCTCAGCAAGAGCACAATCGTCGGTTGCCTCAAGGCCCTCAAAAACGGCATTCTTGTGACACCTTAGTATAAAATCTCTTTCAAAGCATTGGGGTGTCTGTATCTGCCAGAGGATATTTCTGTCAAGGGTGCTGTCAATGTACTGACCGTCTCTTGATACCTTGACAGTATCTGTCACCTTGGTGCCTACTGCACACGAGCCGTACTCTTTAAGTGTTTGGCAGCACTTAGTGATTACGCTCTCCTCAATAAGCGGTCTTGCCGCATCGTGAATAAGAACATAATCTGTATCAATTGTTTTAATTCCCTTAAAAACACTCATCTGGCGAGTGCTTCCGCCCTCGATTATTGATTTTACCTTGTCAAAATGGAATTTTTTGACAATATCGCTTGAGTATACAACATAATCCTTATGAGTGACAATAACTATACTGTCAATTGTTCTGCAGTTTTGAAATTTTGATAATGTATGGGCTATAACAGGTATACCCAAGGCATCTACAAACTGTTTCGGCACATCTGTACCGAATCTTGTTCCGCTTCCTCCCGCTGCAATTACAACACCGAATTTCTTTTTCAAGCAAATCCCTCTTTATTTTAAAAATTCCGAAACTGCATTCTTCATGTCAGTCTTATCGCAGGTTCTTTCAAAACGGATTTCTTTTGTTTTGAGCTGAGATAATGATTCGGGTATCTCCATACCGCTTATTTCGGAAAGCTTAGTGAGTAATGTAAATTCATCGTATTTGTCAAAATCGTCATCCGATACAGCCTCAAGTACACTCTTGTTGAATTTGTAAGGATTTGCTGTTGAAGCAATTACTGTCTTGGTTGTATCGCCGGTCTCTTGTACATAGTCAAGGTAAACCTTTATACCTACTGCGGTATGTGTATCAGCAGTATAATTATATTCATCTTTAATCCTAATAGCTCCTAGTTTCTCTATCTCTTTTATATCAGTTATCTTCTTGAATTTTTTAAAAATTTT
>JAZREC010000257.1:0-4556 GCA_045660605.1 Clostridia bacterium | reverse complement strand
ATGCTTCTGGAAGCTTCCAGGGTCTTAAAAAAGCTTGAGGACAGACTAAACTCATGTATTGTTCTTATGTTCCAGAGTGCCGAGGAAATTCTTGAGGGTGCAAAGGATATGATAGATTCGGGAATACTAAAAAATCCAAAGCCAAACGGTGCATTTATGATACATGTATCCTCGGGCAATAATCTGCCCGCAGGAACGGTTGTTTTTGCCGGTTCGGGAGAAATTGCACCGTCTGCAGATTTCTTTACAATAAAAATTAGAGGCAGGGGCTGTCACGGTGCTGATCCAAGTAAAGGAGTTGACCCGATTTCAGCATCTTCCCATGTTGTTTGTGCCCTGGGAATAATAAATTCAAGAGAGCTTTCTGCATTTGAGCCTTCAGTTATAACCATAGGCTCCATAAACGGCGGAAATTCTGCCAATGCAATACCTGAGGAGGTTGTCCTTAAGGGAACGGTTCGCTCCTATAGTGAGGGAAACAGAGAATTTGTAAAAAAACGAATGGAAGAAATTACAATAGATGTATGCAAGGCACTAAGATGCCAAAGCGAAATCATATACGAGGGCGGATGCCCGCCCTTTCTCAATGACAAAGAACTTTTAAATAAAATTTCTTCCTCTGCGGTGGAGCTTTTGGGTGAGGATAAGGTAGTAATGCTGACGGGCGGTCAAAAGGGCAGGGGAAGCGAGGATTTTGCATATGTCTCAAGACAGATACCTACAGTAATGGCATCTCTTGGGGCAGGTGAGATTGCCAAAGGCCATAAATTTCCTCTTCATAATCCAAATGTCACATTTGACAAAAATGCACTTCCTGTCGGAAGTGCACTTATGGTGCATACAGCACTTAATTTCTGAGCTATTGTATATGTGCGTTTTTCAACTTCGTAAGTTTTGTGAGGAAATTCATTGATAATTATTGCTTTTGCCAAACATTTGTTATTATCTATGAGAAATTCAACTATGTTTGAAATTATGTCGCTTTTTTCTCTTTTGTCGATATACACGCTTTGCGTGTTCGATATATTTTGCTTCGCAAAATTCGATATAACCTCGCTTTGCTCGGTTTCGATATGATATAAATCTCGTTGCCGTAAGGCAACATATCGAGCCGTCAGGCATATCGAGTTCTAACAGAACATATCGAAAATCTCGCAAGAGATTTATATCGATGGAGTGCTATGTGCGGCATAACCGCGCAACGCACTCCACATGACCCGAATTCGGGAACATATCAACTGCACACACGCGCGAAAGGGAATAACCGTACTCCTTGAGTATCTTTACATCTCTTGCAAGCGTGGCGCTGTTGCAGGATACATATACTATCTTTTTTGGTGACATATCACGAAGAAGCTCAAGCAGGTCCGCACTGCACCCCTTACGTGGGGGATCTACCAATGCAACATCGGCATTTTCGCCCTCGGATATGAGCCTTTTTACAACCTCGGCGCAATCGCCGTCGTAAAACTGAGCATTGTCAATGCCGTTAAGCCTGGCGTTTTCAATTGCATTTTCGATTGCTTTTCTTACAATCTCAACACCGATTACCTTCTTTGCTTTCTCAGCAAGAAAAAGCGATATGCTTCCTACACCGCAATAAAGGTCAAAGACGGTTTCATTTCCGTCAAGCTCTGCGTATTCCAGAGCCTTTGAGTATAGCTTAAATGTTTGCTCTCCGTTCACCTGAAAAAAGCTTTCGGGACTAATTATAAATTTAAGCTCGCCTATCATGGATACAATGGTGTCCTGACCCCACAAAAGACGGTTTTCGTCACCAAGAATAAGATTTGTTTTCTTTGTGTTTATATTCTGTATTATTCCTTTGATGTTGACATGTTTTTTCAGCTCATTTGCAAGAGTATCAACATTTGGAAGAGGCTTTCTGCCGTTTGTTACAATGGTAAGAAGCATTTCGTCCGTTGTGTTGCCTGTTCGTATATAAAGGTGCCTCAATAGCCCCTTGTGAGTAGCTTCGTTGTATGCCGAAAGTGAATTTTGATTTGCATATTCAAGAAAAATTTCTGTCGCCCTGTTTATATTATTGTTTTGAATAAGACATTTTGAAAGCGGTACAATTTCGTGGCTTCCTCTTGAATAAAAACCCGTCACGCATTTTCCGTGGCTGTAGCCTATCGGAAGCTGAGCCTTGTTTCTGTACCAAAGTGAGCTGTTGGCACCGATAATGCCGTCATATTGATATTCGCCCGGATGAATACCGCCTATTCTTTGAAGATTACCGATAACGGTTTCGCTTTTGATTTGCTTTTGATAATCATAGCTTATGTGCATAAAGTCGCACCCTCCGCATTTTTCGGATATTTCGCATGGGGGACATATCCTGTGGGAGGAAGGCTTTGATATTTTTTCAATTTTTCCAAATCCGTAGGTTTTGTTTGTTTTTGTTACACGGATATCAAGCACATCGTCGGTTACACCGCCTTTTACAAAAAGGGGATAACCCTCGTGCTTTGCTATGCCGTCGCCGTTTGAGGTAACTGCATTTATGTTTAATGTGTAAACAGAATTTTTCTTTATTATGATAATCACCCTCTAATAGACAAATAAATTTTTCCCATCCGACATAAGTATGTACAAAAAGACTTGGAGTGAGAATATGGAAACAGTAATTATGCGCCCGTTTCAAAAGAACATAACAGGTGCAGTAGAATACATATATCTTGGAAACGCACTAAAGCTAAGGTATAGCATCAGCATGGAAGAGAAATCCGATTTGGGTATCTGCAAGCTGATGCTTATGAGTTCTCTGAGACCATCAAATCCGCCCGTTGTGGCTGACACAATGGAATTTAAGGGAAAAACGGCATGGGGAGAAGTGACAATAAGCGAAAACAGTCTTGCGTTTTGCGGATACAATCCGAGCGATATAGATACCTTTGTGCTTTTTGGGAAAGAGCAGGAAAGTATCTTGTCTGTCGGTTTTGGCAGACTTTTCTGGGATGTATACGGCAGTATCGGTCAAAAAGGCATCGCAGACCCATCTGTTATGAGGGCAAGAGAAATAGCAGACCGCATACCGCAAAATACAGATTGGGAGGCATATCATAGTGCCATTATGTCCGTAAATAAGCTGCGCTGTGATTTACAAAATGCACCGCAAAAACCCCTCCTTGTCGGATTTGAATGGTTTGTAATGGCAGAGGATAAGATACCAATTGATATATCGTCTCTTGTACATTTGCTCCCGCACGAAATATTTGATATATGCACCGAGGTGCTTATTGGTTTTGACGGGGAACAAACAATTGTTCTTGCCGCAAAATCAGATGCCAATCCTTTTGAAAACGCACCCGATTGCAGTGTGTTTTCAAAAGGTTATTGGCTTGTTTCCGTAAAGCTCGCACCCGAAGGACAGTATTTTGTTAAACTCAATTATCTGTAATCGTAGAATGCCTTGTATGCCAGATAAGCACTGTATATGTCTGCTTTGCTTGCAATCTCAAACGGGGAGTGCATGGATAGAAGTCCCACACCCATGTCGATAGTGTCAACATCAAGGTTTGCAATGTACTGTGCAACAGTTCCGCCTCCGCCCAGGTCTACTCTTCCAAGCTCGCATATCTGCCAGTCAATGTTGTTTTCGGTAAGGATTTTCCGAATAAGACCCACATACTCTGCCGAGGCATCGGATGTAGAGGATTTTCCGCGTGCACCTGTATATTTGCAGATGGCGATACCGTGACCCATGTGTGCACAGTTCATAGGCTCGGATACGGATTTGTAGTTGGGGTCCATAGCCGCCGCAACATCGGACGAAAGACATATTGAAGATGATAGGCATCTCCTTAAATAAAGGTCATTATATTCGCCCTTGATTTTGTAAATCATCTCTGCAAGGAAGTTTTCAAAAAATCTTGACTGCATACCTGTATTGCCCATGCTTCCGATTTCTTCCTTGTCAGCAAGGAAGCATATTGATGTTCTTGCAGGAGCAGTTGTCTCAAATATTGCCTTAAGTGCAGTGTAACCGCACACTCTGTCGTCCTGACCGTAAGAGCCTACCATGGAGCGGTCAAGTCCCACAGATACTGCCTTAAAATGAGGAACAAGTTCAAGCTCCGCACTTGCAAAGTCCTCTTCGTCAATGTTATATTTTTCCTTAAGTATATTTGCTATATTTTGCTTGTACTTATCCTTTTCGTCCGCCGACGGCTTGGAGCCGATAAGGATGTTAAGGTCTTCGCCCGTAAAAGCCTCGGACAGCTTCTTTACCATCTGTTCCTGAGCAAGATGCGGAAGAAGGTCAGTTACGGTAAAAACAGGGTCTCCCTCGTTTTCGCCTATATTTACATTTATTATAGAGCCGTCAGTCTTTACAACCACGCCGATAAGCGAAAGCGGAATTGCAGTCCATTGATATTTTTTAATCCCGCCGTAATAATGCGTTTTGAAAAGCGCCATGTTTGAGTCTTCATAAAGCGGATTGGGTTTTAAGTCGAGTCTGGGGCTGTCAATGTGAGCGGCAACAATAGATGTTCCGTCTTCGATAGGGTTAGAACCGATAACAGCCAGAACAACATTTTTTCCTCTGTTTA
>JAZREC010000256.1:0-2448 GCA_045660605.1 Clostridia bacterium | reverse complement strand
AGGCATTGTGTATATTCATAACTACTCCTTAATTTATTATGGATTGAGATAGCACTGTTTCCATGCTGTCTGCAACTACAAAATTTATGTCGTTTCGGATTTCTTCGGGAAGGTCAAAGGTATCCTGTACATTTTCCTTGGGTATAAGAATTGTTTTGATACCGTTTCTGTATGCGGCAAGGGATTTTTCCTTGAGACCTCCTATTGGGAGTATCCTGCCTGTAATGGTTATTTCTCCCGTCATTGCAACCTTTTTGCTGACTTTCTTTCCTGTAAGTGCAGATACAATAGCTGTAGCCATTGTTATACCCGCACTTGGTCCGTCCTTGGGTACGGCTCCTTCGGGGACGTGTATATGGATATCCTTTTTCTCATGGAATTTATCGGGTACTCCAAGATTTTCTGCATTGGAACGGATATAGGTAAGGGCAGCTCTTGCTGATTCCTTCATTACATCGCCAAGCTGTCCTGTAAGCTCAATCTCACCGCTTCCGTCCATTGCATTGACTTCTATGGATAGTGTGTCCCCTCCGAACTGTGTCCATGCAAGACCTGTTGCAACTCCTACTTCGTCCTTCTTGATAATATCAATATCTTCGTATATCTTTTTTCCGAGAAGCTTAGAAAGTGACGCAGGTGTTGCACTTACGGACTTTTTGGTGCCCATTACAATTTCACTTGCGGCTTTTCGCATAACTGCTGAAATCTTTCTTTCCAGTTCACGAACGCCCGACTCCTTGGTATAATAGCGTATGATATCTCTTATTGCAGTATCCGAAATACGAACCTGAGATTTTTTGAGACCGTTTTCCGAGAGCTGTTTCGGAATTATATACCTCTTTGCAATCTGGAGTTTTTCTTCGTCGGTATATCCGTTTATTTCTATTACTTCCATTCTGTCATAGAGCGGTCTGTCAACATTTTCCAGTGAATTTGCCGTTGTAAAGAAAAGCACATCGCTGAGGTCAACCTCGCACTCCATATAATGATCCCTGAACGAAAAATTCTGTTCTGTATCAAGAACTTCAAGAAGTGCGGCACTTACATTGCCTTTATAATCTGCTCCTACCTTATCTATTTCATCAAGAAGTATAAGGGGATTAAATGTACCTGCCTGCTTTATTGCAGTAACTATTCTTCCCGGCATGGAACCGATATATGTTTTTCTGTGCCCTCTGATTTCTGCTTCGTCATGGACACCGCCAAGAGACATGCGGACATACTTTCTTCCGAGCGAGTCTGCAACTGCCTTTGCTATACTTGTCTTTCCTACTCCCGGAGGTCCGACAAGGCATATAACGGGCGACTTTTTGCCGTTTGAAAGCTTGCGGACTGCAAGGAATTCAATAATTCGTTCCTTGACCTTTTCAAGACCGTAGTGGCTTTCTTCAAGAATGTTTTTGGAAAGCATCATATCCGTAATTTCTTCGCTCTTTTTTCCCCAAGGCAAATCAAGCATCCAATCAAGGTAGTTTCTGAGAACTCCTGCCTCAGGAGAAGACGGCTGTGTCTTTGCAAATCTATTGAGCTCTTTTTGAAATTTTTCCCTTACATTGTCGGGGAAAGCTGTTTCTTCTGCGGATTTGGCATAGGTCTCGTATTCTTCGTCAATATTTTCCCTGTCACCAAGCTCCTCATGGATAACCTTAAGCTGTTCCCTTAAATAAAAATCCTTTTGATTATCGTCTATTCTTTGTTTTACCTTGCCAGAGATATCCTTTTCTACCTTAAGGACATTTATTTCGTGGTGCATAAAGCTGAGTAATAGCTGAAGTCTGTTTACAAGGTCAAATTCTTCAAGAAGCTGTTGCTTTTGTTCTATGCTCAGTATCAGTGCGGCTGAGAGTATATCTGCAAAGCGAAATACATTCTTCTCTCTTGCAAAGGATATATCAATCTCATCGGGCATTCTTCCTGCCATGGGGAAGTATTCTGCTGAAAGCCTCTTAAGCTCTCTCATGTATGCATCTACAAGAACATCGTCTTTTTGAATACTGTCATTATCATCGTCAATTTCGACAGCAGTACATTCTATAAACGGGCTTGTTGTGAGAAAATCCTCTATTGAAATTCTCTTTACACCCTCGACGAGAACACGGATATTATCATCTGCAACCCTCAGAACCTGCTTGACATGGCAAAGCGTACCTACTCTGTACATATCCTCTGCCTGCGGTGATTCTATGTCAGGATCAATCTGTGCTGTAATTACAATATCCTTATTGGTCTTCATTGCTTTTTCTATTGCTTTTATAGATATATCTCTGCCGACATCAAAGTGAACTACTGAGTAAGGAAAAATCGGTATCCCCCGAAGTGCAAGCACGGGGTAAAGAGCTATATCATTTGTAAATTCTTTGCTATTCATAGTTTAAAACCTCTTATAATCTCCCATTTTAACAATAATATACTTATTATACTAGAAATCAAACTTTTTTTCAATAGATA
>JAZREC010000255.1:0-2831 GCA_045660605.1 Clostridia bacterium | reverse complement strand
AGCAGGAAAAACGCCCTGAATGACTCTATGAGGTAATCGCCTGCATTATCAAGCTCAAGATAGGTATAAACCTCTTTTACCCACGCTTCAAAGAGCTTAATCACAAAGCCTCGGAATTCGGTTTTTTCTGCATCGGTATGGGTTTCTGCCAGAATAAAGATATTCTCCCACACACTTCCGTCATAGAGCTCGTCATATCTTAGTGAATTAAACTGCTTTATGTTGTCTGCCCATGCACTCGAATAGAGCATACCGCCTCCTACGGAATTTGCACACAGTCCGAGATAGTAGCCTGTTGTATTGCCCTTGAAGGTTGATTTGAACTCCTCATCCTTAAGCCACTGCATCACATATGTGCGGCTGACATCCGTAAGCTCGGGAATCATAACAAGCTCATCAGCTATATAATCATTTTCCTTTGCCTTATCTGCAATAATCTTAAGAATATGACTAAAGAATTCCTTACTTGATAACATATACAAACACCTCAACGAATAATGGAAACTGCTCTTTTGATATTATCTATCTTTACGGTCTTGGACGATCTCTCATGCTCGCCGTCAATTGACCAGTTCATTTCTTTTTCAAATGTGATTGTAACACTCGATGCCTTAATAAATTCAAATACACTGTCTGTAAAATTGGATGCTGAGCATCCGCCTATAATCTTGCTTACATCATTGATATTGGTCGGATTCTTTACGAGAACGATTTCAAAAAGTCCGTCATTCATCTTTACGACATCCTTATCGAGCTTGACAATACCGCCTACTGAAGTAGTATTTGTCACGCTTCCGAAAATATAATTACCCTCATAAACATTATCGGGCGTTTCTACCCTGACCTTATAGGGTGTGAGCTTGGTTATATCCTTTAACCCCTCAAGAACATAGGCAAGATGACCGAAGGTATTTTTAAAGTTCTGGGGGGTATTATATGACACCGCAGTAAAGACACCGAAGGATGCAATATAAGAGAAATATCTCTTACCGCCAAAGCTTCCTATATCTGTTTCAAACGGTGTTCCGTTTATAATAGCCTCTGCCGCAATTACGGGATTCTGAGATATCCCTATTGACGATGCAAAATCATTGGTACTCCCTGTCGGTATATATCCGACAGGGAGTGTTTTATTGGATTTAAGAAGTCCGGTGATTACCTCATTGAGAGTACCGTCACCGCCGCTTACGACAATGATATCTGTGTCTTCGTCTATATTCTTTGCAATCTCTATAGCATGGCCCCTGTAAAGTGTGGTTGCCACATTTACACTGTATCCGCCCTGGTTGAAAATCTGTATTACATCAAGCAGGTTGGGTTTTATTTTGAGCTTTCCCGAACGGGGATTGACAACAAAACACATCTTTTTCATTATCGCAGACTCCTTTCTGTTTACTTGTTTTTCTTTTATTACTGAGCTTTTTTATCCATAACTTTTTTTGTTATGATAAGTCCTGCAACCATGAGAACTGTGAGTATGGGGAATACTATAAACCAGTTCTGGAGTGCTGTAAAGCCTGTAAGTACATATCCGAGGAAGGAAACTGCCGCAACAGTTACTGCATAGGGAATCTGTGTTGTTACATGCTTTAAGTGGTTACACTTAGCACCTGCTGAGGACATGATTGTTGTATCCGATATAGGTGAGCAGTGGTCACCGCAAACCGCACCTGCAAGACATGCAGACATACCGATTGTAAGAAGGATTGAGCCTTCGGGGAAGATGAGTGTAACTATCGGAATAAGTATACCGAATGTACCCCATGATGTTCCTGTTGCAAAAGCAAGTACGCATGCTACGAGGAAGATAACTGCAGGCAGGAAGTTTGCAAGTCCGGGAGCTGCAGCCTTCATAGCAGTATCTACAAACACATTGATACCGAGTACATCGTTTGCTACATTCTTAAGCGATGTAGCAAAGAGAAGAATAAGAATTGCAGGAACCATCGCATTGAAGCCTGCGGGAATTCTCTCCATGGACTCCTTGAAAGTAACTATCTTTCTCATTGCATAGTAGATTATTGTAATTACCAATGCAATGAGACCGCCCATAGGAAGACCTACTGTAGCATCTGTGTTACTGAAAGCATCTATAAGTGTTTCGCCGCTCCAGAAACCACCTACATAAAGGAGAGAAAGAACGCATGTAATTATAAGTGTAACAACAGGGAAAACAAGGTCTATAACCTTACCCTTTGAGTTAGGTTCATCGTCTGCGTCAGTATCTACTGTCTCTTCCTTGCCTTCAAGTGCAAGAGCATTTTCTCTTACCATCGGGCCGTAATCAAGCTTTAAGAGAGTGATGGTAATAATAAACACAAATGTAAGAAGTGAATAGAAGTTAAAGGGAATAGCCTTGATGAAAAGGGATATACCCTCACCCTCTGCCGCATAGCCTGCAACAGCTGCAGCCCATGAGGAAACGGGAGCTATCATACATACAGGTGCCGCAGTTGCATCTATAAGGTATGCAAGCTTGGAACGGGAAATCTTCTTGCTGTCTGTAACAGGACGCATAACGCTTCCTACTGTGAGACAGTTGAAGTAGTCATCAATAAATATGAGTATACCAAGTACAAATGTCGCAAGCTCTGCTCCAACCCTTGACTTGATGTGTGTCTTTGCCCACTTGCCGAATGCCGCACTTCCGCCTGCCTTGTTGATAAGAGCAACAAGAACACCGAGGAATATGAGGAAGAGGAATATACCTGCATTTCCTGCAAATGCCGCAATAAGACCTGTATTTACTACGGTGTCAATGGTGTTTACAACATTGAACTGTGTAGCAAAAAGTGCCGCAAGCACTACACCGATAAAGAGAGAGCTGTATA
>JAZREC010000254.1:0-4052 GCA_045660605.1 Clostridia bacterium | reverse complement strand
ATCGGATATATAACAAGAGGCAGAGGTGTCTCCATACACAGACAGGACTGCATAAATATTGCCGCAATGCATAAAGACGAGACAGAAAAAGCCCGTCTTATTGATGTTTCGTGGGAAAATAATGCAAGTACCTCGTACCTTTCAAGACTCAAGGTTGTATGTCCTGACCGTAACGGTCTTGTGCTTGAGGTTGCAAATGTTGTAAGCGAAACCAAGGTTTCTCTTAAAACTCTCAATGCCCGCAGTACAAAGGACGGTCTTGGAATAGTCGAGATATCTGTAGAAGTATCGAATACAGAACAGCTTAACTTCCTTATCAAGAAACTAAGCAAGCTCAAGGATGTAATAGAAGTTACAAGAAACAGTTAATGGGGGAAATATTTATGGAGATTAAATATGCTCCTTTGGGACAGCTCGGTGCAAATTTTTATATGGTTACAGACGAAACAACAAACGAAATGTTTGTTGTTGACCCGGGTGACTGTGCAGATGTTATCAAAGAGCTTATAAATGAAACAGGAGCAACACTTAAGTATATTATTCTCACCCATGCACATACAGACCATATCGGTGCTCTTGATGATATCAAAAAGGAATATAATGTTCCGATTGTAATTCACAAGGATGAGGCAGACAGACTTAATGACGGAAATCTAAATCTATCCCCTTTCTTCCAAAAAAAATCACCGTCTGCAAAAGCAGATATATGCGTAAACGACGGTGATACATTAAATGTTGGAAATAGTATAATCCGCTTTATTCATACACCCGGTCATACTCCCGGAGGTATGTGTATACTGTTTGATGACAAGCTTATAAGCGGTGACACAATTTTTCATACATCAATCGGAAGAACAGATTTCCCCGGCGGAAGCTATGAAACTCTTATGTCTTCCATAAAAGATAAAATATACACATTAAATCCTGACACAGTAATATATCCCGGACATGGCGAAAGCACAACCGTCGGATATGAAATCAAGTACAATCCCTTTGTAAAAGGAAATTAAAAATGAAGATTATACTAATAAACCATCAGGAAGAATATGCAGTAAGAGAAATGATTACTTCGCATATTCCCAAACTAAAAATAGAAATATCAGAGATAATCCCCGATGACGGGGATTATCTTGTGTCGGAGCTTATATACACAAATGACGGTGTTATGTATAACACCGCACTTGCATTAGACGGAAAGAACGATACATATTCTCATTCCGCAACTGAGCACAGCAAAATCCATGTAAAAAAAGCTGTAAATGAGGTAATGAAAAAGGCTCTCGGTACATATCTGCCATGGGGACTTATAACAGGAATACGCCCGGGCAAGATGGCAAGGGAATTGTCCGATAACGGATATAGCGAGACAGATATACGAAATAAATTTATAAATCACTATGAATGTTCCAAGCTAAAGACAGACCTTGCCATAGCTGTAAGCAAGCGCGAAAGAGAGCTTATTGACACAATGCCAAAAAACAGCGTAAGTCTTTATATCGGAATTCCTTTTTGCCCTACAAGATGCTTGTACTGTTCATTTACATCTCAATCAATTAAATTTTCCAACAAGCTTACAGAACCATATATGGATGCACTAAGCAAGGAAATAGAATATACTGCAAACTTATTAAAAGCCAAAGGCTTAAACATTGATACAGTATACATCGGAGGCGGAACACCTACTGCCCTGTCCGAAAAACAGTTGGAAAGACTTCTTTCTGATGTTTATGGGCAATTTGACCTGTCAAAGATAAGAGAATTTACACTTGAAGCAGGACGACCAGATACAATAAATACAGAAAAGCTTAAGATAATACAAAGCTTCGGAATATCGAGAATAAGCATAAATCCGCAGACTATGAACCAAAAAACGCTTGATATCATCGGCAGAAACCATACCCCTGATGATATCTTAAGAACATATGATATGGCTGTAAAGGAAGGCTTCGGTCACATAAATACCGATATTATTGCAGGTCTTCCCGACGAAAGCGAAGAGGACTTTTCAAACACCCTCAAACACATCAAAGCTATGAACCCCCAAAGCGTTACAGTACACACAATGTCAATAAAAAGAGGCTCATATCTTGATGAAAAATATTCCATGTACACACCGTCGGCTTTTGAAACGGTTAATAATATGCTAAACGATGCAAATTCAACACTTACATCAATGGGCAAAGTCCCCTATTATATGTACAGGCAAAAAAACATGCTCGGCAATCTTGAAAATGTAGGTTACTGCGACGAAGATCACGAATGTCTTTATAACATATATATAATGGAAGAAGTTCAGCACATATATGCACTCGGTGCAGGTGCATCAACAAAGATAATTACAGGAGATAAAATTGACAGAATATTTAATGTCAAAGAGGTCTCAGAATACATAAACAGAATTGATGAAATGATACACAGAAAAAAGATACTCGAAACAAATCGGGACTGTTAAAAATCCTTTTAACAGTCCCGACAGACTGTCGAAAAAGTCCAGAAAAGTCTGGGCTTTTTCTTCGTTTTATGGTATAATATCCTTGGGTGATGAAATATGATGCAAAAAGGATATGAGAACAGATATCAAGTCGAAATGATAAGTATAGAGGACTTGGTACCACAAGACCATTTGTTAAGACAAATAAGCGAAGCGGTTGATTTTTCTAAAATATATGAGTTTGTGGAAGAACTGTATTGTGATGATAACGGAAGACCAAGTATTGACCCCGTTGTTCTTTTTAAAATGGTTTTGATACAACATTTGTATGGATTACCATCATTGCGAAGAACTGCTGATGAAGTGTACTTAAATAATGCTTACCGTTGGTTTTTGGGATATAGCTTAACAGATGAAACCCCTCACTTTTCTACTATCAGCTACAACTTTCGTCACCGTTTTAAAGCAGATACAATAGACAAAATATTTGCATGGATATTAAGTGAGGCGGCACAAGCCGGATATTTGAAACCGGAAGCAGTATTCATAGACGGAACTCACATAAAAGCAAATGCCAACACAAAAAAGAAAATTGAAATCGAGGTTCCTGTTGCTGCTAAACGATATGCTGATGAACTTTTAGAAGAAATCAATAAAGACAGACAAGAACACGGAAAGAAACCTTTTGACGATGATGATACCCCCAAAGCAGGCGGAAATAAAAAAGACAACACATCAAAAAAGAAATTGAAAAATCGTAAGAAAGCAGCGAAAACAAAGAAAATCACACAGAGCACAACGGATCCTGAGAGTGGTCTTTTCGTGAAGGGCGAACATCAGAGACAATTTGCCTATGAAGCTCACACAGCATGTGATAAAAATGGTTTTGTTCTTGAAACGGTAGTAACAGCCGGTAATGTTCATGATAGCGTAGCGTTTGATGATGTGTATGATAAACTTGTAGAAAACTTTCCTGAAATAGAAACGATAGTAGCAGACAGTGCATACAAAACACCTCATATTTGCAAAAAAATATTTGATGATGGCAGAGTGTTATCCACAGCATACAAAAGACCTATGACAAAAAAAGATGGTCACGAATGGTGGAAATATGTATATGACGAATACTATGATTGTATTATCTGTCCTGAATATCAAGTGTTAGATTACAGAACAACAAACCGTGATGGTTACAGAGAATACAAAAGTAATCCTGAAATATGTAAAAATTGTCCCACAAGACATTTATGCACAGAATCAAAGGATTGTATAAAGACAGTAACTAAGCATATATGGTCGGATTACATAGAACTTGCAGAGGATATTCGTCAGACACCCGAATATGCTGATTTATACAAACTGCGAAAAGAGAAAATCGAGAGAGTGTTTGCAGATGCGAAAGAAAAGCACGCAATGAGATACACTCCGTATACAGGTCTTGCACAGGTAACAAACTGGGTAAGGCTTAAGTTCGCAACAATGAATTTGAAAAAGCTTGCAAAATGGAAATGGAAGAGGAATAATACCCCTTCCAAATTATTTGATTTTATCTTGTTTTTAAGAAAAACGAAGAAGAACCCAATTTTTGCTTGATGCAAAGTCGGGTTCTTCGACAGTCTGA
>JAZREC010000253.1:0-8952 GCA_045660605.1 Clostridia bacterium | reverse complement strand
CTCAAAGATTTTATTTGTATCACCTTCGTATAAGTCGCTATATTCGGCATACCTATCCTTGCTCAAGATGTTTTCAAGCTCTGCCTTTGAAAAAGAGTTTGTAAGAATACTTCCGATTTTCTTGCCTATAGCAAGCTTGTATATAACATGACCTATTTCATGCTTGGCAATAATTTCGGGTGTGTTTTCATTGCTGTCATACTGTATGTATGCTACATTATCACCTGTAACCGCTCCGGAGAAGGAAACACCCTTCTTAGTGTTAACACCCTCGCCAACCATAAAACGAGCATTTAATCCGTATTTACCAAGGAAATCTGCAACCACACGCATATCATCCGTATATGAATCTTCTTTTATAACCTCACATACGATATCCTTTGTTATATTTACTTGTTCTGTTCTTCCTTCACTCCTGAGCTTTTCGGCAGTTTGCCTTCTGCTTCCCACTTCTTTTGAAGCTCCTTGAACTTCTCCAGTTTGCTCTCCGGAACTGCCATCATCCCGTGAGGAGTGCTCATGTAATAAACCATTTCGCTCATTGGAAATTCCTCCTATATTCTCTATAGCCTCAATTATTGCTTTACCGCCATCTGCAAAGTACTTTGACACTTCGCCTATGTTTCCTGTTGCTCTGTAATTATCAATGATTTTCCGTGCAAATACATCCCAATCCTGTGTACCTACCTCATTCTGCATATATACGGAGATTGGCTGCAATGCACCATCCTTAATTGTATTGCCAATTGCATTTACAACGGAGCTGACATCTACTGCATTTTCTGTTACTTTTATTGTACCTTGCTTTGCAGTGTTTGTCAATTCGTCGTTTGAATTATTTTCTGTATGAACATATATTTGACTGTGCATAGTGCCCGCAGTTGTTTTTAAGTCATTTATCATTGACTTAAATTTATCTGCTGCAAACTTAACCGTCTGAGAAGCGCCCTCGCTTACACCCTGCTTGTATGTATCAAATATAACCTTACCTATATCATCACCATGTTCGGAAAGTGCGGTATATATTGTACTGTCCTTTGCTATGGACTGTGCAAACGCATCAGCATAATCCATAATAATTTCATCGGTTATAATAACTCCGCCCTTGTTAGATACAGCTTTGAGGTTAGCATTGAATATCTTTTCAAAGCTAAGTTCTCTTCCCGTTGTTTCATAAAATATATTTGTAATTTCATTTGTTCTGTACTTAACAAGCCCAACAATGCTGTCGTATGAAATTTTAGTGTCAACGCCTGTCAAATCACCCAGCACAACTGTCTCAAGCATCTCATTTTTCGCTTTTTCGGAGAGCTTGACCTTATTATCGGCAATCTGTGTAAGCCTGCGTGCATTCTTGATGGTATCAGCAGAGGTAAATGCATATTTGTCCTCAGAGAGAATATCCATGGCAAGCTCGCCTATCTTGTAGTGATACTGACTTTTCTTGGCATCCCCCTGTTCCATGTCGGCAATGATTTCCGCCTTTTTGCGAATTTCTACATCTTGACTTGACAGACCCTTGGATAGTACTGCAGATAGCGTTACATCCCTATATTTTCCTGTGGCTATTCTTCTGCCTGCAATGTTAGTCTTTACTCTGTTAGGTGCTTGATATGCCGCACTCATGCCCATACCCGAAAAACCGCCCGAAAGGAAAGCACGGGTATCATCAAGAAGGCTGTCGCCAATGGCTTTATTTATCGCATCCTTTTGCGACAATCCATCGTCCATATATCCCTGTATCGCCATAGAGATATCACTATCCTCGCCGGCAATGAGATAATCGGTGAGCTTGTTTGCCCAATTGGAAACACCTTCTTCTGCACCTTCCGACACAAAGCCCACGAGCATACCTTTAACGAGACTCTTTGGTGTTTTTAAGATGTTATCAAGTGGTATTTTTTCTGTAAGATATTCCGTAATCCCTGTTGAAATACCAATTGTAAGAGCTTGTTCATCTGTATATCCCTTGAGTTTGGCATTGGATATTGAATCCGCAGCTGCTCCCGAACTCATAAGACCCGATGTGATTTTGGATGTCAAGTCCGCTGTCTTTGCGGCAGAAAGACCAAAGCCGCCTGCAATAGCCTTTGCGGTAAAAAGATTTGCAACATTATCTCCCATGCTCATGAGAGTATCGTATGTAAACTTACCTAAATTACCTGTTGCGGCAGTTTCCTTTCCTCCGAACCATTTGGAAGCGTATTTATCTCCTACTGTTTGTCTTATAGTGTTGGTGTTGTTACCTACACTGTGAAGTTTTGAATACGGGTCTATTCCCTTGCCTGCCACCGTATCAATGGCATCGTCAACTACTGCCATTGCTCCTATAACACTTCTTACAGGAGCAGTAACAACAGTTCCTACGCTTGTTGCTATTGGATATTTTTTAGCCAAATCCTTGTAAAGATTGTTATCTGCAAAATACCTGAGAACATTAAAATCGTTTTCCACTTCATCGGTTACTTTCTTTGCAGGCTGCCATCCTACATCAATGTTATACCGATATCCATGCTTCGTTGCCCACTTGGAAAGTTCCTCCTGATTGAAGCTTACAGGGTCAATATCGTATTTATCAATTACCTTTGCCTGTCTCATGGCAGATGCATATGACTCAGGATTTTGCGGGTCTACCCCAAGTGTCTTAAGTGTGTCAACAGACTCATAATACTTATCATAAAGCTTCTTTTCTTCAGTAGTTTTAGGCTCATATGTCTTTATATCAAAAACATCTTCCTGCTTTTGTACCAAATCAAGCCCTGTTTTAAGCCCCTGACTACTATCGGGAATTGCCGGTTTCAAGCCGTTTGATACCTTCGTAGGTACAGACAAAACAATCTTGTCCTTGTTCGTGCTGACATAATCCCATGCATCAGTTAGTGTTTTGGTCAGGGAATTTTTAGAAGATTTCTTTGAATTGTCTCTTAACTCAAGATATTTTTCAACAGCCTTTTTTTCTGTTTCATCAACTCCAACATAATTTTTTGGATTTGCACCTGCATCCAACAATTTTATATAATTTATTCCCCAAGCAGTCAATCCGTCAATCTTTTCATTGCCATAGGTAATTGTATATCGTTGTTCCCCTGTGGTTGAACCTTTTGATGAGCTTGAAGATTTAAGCCTCTCAATCTCGTCTTTAGTTAATGTATAGGTTTTTCTTTTTTGGCTTCCCGAAGACTTGAGTTTCTCAATCTCGTCTTTGCTTAACGTGTAGGTTTTTGCCATTTATTATCACCTTCCTTATTTTGTAGAAGCTACTCCTGGCTGCCCTGTACGATTTGCACTCGGTTCACGCTGTTTTAAATATTTCTTTGCAGAATTAAATTCAAGAAGTTCACAAATTGCCTCTGCGTCTGCAAGCGTTAAACCATAAACATCACTCTTGTCATTGATTGCTTTCAGAAGACTATCCTCATCAATGACAATTTCTCCTCCGGACTCAAAACTATAGCCTGCTTCTTTGTTAAGCAGAACCTCGTTAATAAATCTTGCAGATAAATTATTAAGACCTGGATAGTCTTTGAATGAATGACTCCTTTCCTCTTCATCAGTCGATTTTGCATCGATTGTTCCGCTTATTGTAGGCACGACCGAAACCGTTGCGATACCACCCTTCTTTTCGTCATCTTGGTTGTCGTTCTGAATTTTTGCCAAGTTCTCAAGATTATTTGCATCTATCTCTTTGCCCGCCAAGTCATAAGCCGCAGTTGGCATTGATGTGGGCATCTCCAATGTAGAAGCATACTGTCCCCACTTGCCCATATCACTATATACCTTGTAGGCTCTCGCAGTAAGGAGCATATCTCTTGTTTCCTGAAGCTTTGATTTTTCTTCGGAAGTACTTGCTGTTTTGAGCTTTTCATCTACATCATCAATAAGTGCCTGCACATTTACATTATCAAGGTTCGGTAGGAACTTGCCTTCATCATCAAAGAGAATACCTCTGTACTGAACCTGTGGAGACTGTACGCCTGTGATGTTGCTGTACGCATCTTCCCTTGCAACCTGATTGTTCTTTTTCTCCTCGGTCATATTGTGTGTGTTAAGCCTCTGTGTCTCGCCGTTGTCAAATGCCATCTGTGCCATAGCCATATCATTCGCAATGTTTGAATTCTGCTGATTTGTAAGGGACTCTCTGTGAACACCCATATTTTGAAGTGCTGTATTGATATTGTTTATTCTGCCCTGAAATGCATCAAGACCAAGCTGATATGCCATCTGTGTCCCCTGTGCAACCTGAGCATTACGCTGTCTTACGGCATTTGCAGCCGCAAAGGTATCTACATTTCCGCTGTTTCCGCTTGCCCCCGAAGCAACGGCACCGTAGGCAGACTTATTACCTGATACGATATAGTTTGGCAATATATATTTTAGTGCAGCCTTGAGTTCCTCACTCTCGGTAAACGGAATTTTGCTCTGCTCCACCAAAGCCTTGTATTCTTCTGTCATATAGTTATTGTATTCTCCAAGCTCATTCCATTGCTGATCCTTTTTGTTTGCAGCACTATCCATTCTGTCTGTATATATTGCATTACCCTGTACACCATTATTGTCGTTTGCCTTGCTATCCTTTATGTAACTATCCCACACGCCCTTGAGATAGTCCTTTTCCCAGTATGATGTACCATCAACGGCCGCATCGGGCTTGCCGATATCTGTTCCTGCGAAGGAAACGCGACCTGTGTTATTGTCATACTTGATAAGCTTATTTACCTCGTCCGATGACATGTTATTAGCCTTTGCCATAGTTTCAAAATATGGTCTTATGGCGGTCTTCCCTGCAGTAGCGTAATCGTCATGAATTGATTTTGCTCCGGCATAATCAACCTTACTGAGCTTGTCTGCAACTTCACCATATCCATTATTTCTTAACTGACTATAATAGTACTGTGCATTTTGAGCAGCCGCATTAGCACCGGCTGTATTGCCCGCCTTGGTTGCATCCTCCCATTGTTTTTTCAAATCATAAATACTCTTGATTGAACTATACGGATTGTATTTTGTTGCCATTGTTCCTCTCTCCTCTTTTTTAATATTTTGATAAATCTATAAATCCCAATACCTCGCTACCCATTCTTCCCCCCGAGGTATTTACACCGTCAAGTATGCCTTGTCTTGTTGCAGTCTTGACTACACCGTCTGTACCATTTTTATAATATCCGCTTCCGCCCTCGGTGTAGTAGACTGTGTCACCCACAACATCTTCTATGTAAATAACATGACCGTAGCTTTGCCCTGCATCGCTTGTCCCTTTGTTATACGAGACTATCATGTTCGGTTTTATATTTTCCTTGCTTGCAGGTAGCTTTGCTTCCGCTCTTGCATTGACATACATCTGATTAGCATTACCTATTGCCCCCGTATCTACGCCAAGCTTTTCCTTGGCTCTGCCTCGTACATACCACACACATTGACCCCTGGCAGCATCGTTATTGTATGCTGATGTATTGGCTATTCTGCTACCGGGTGTATATTTGGCATTTACAATATCTGTAGGCTGATTTGCTGATACAAGTTCCCTAAGCTTCTGCTGTGTCGCTATGTCACTACTTCCGGGAGTAACATTGGTGTATTTTCTGTATCTGTTTAGCAATGCCCCTGCCTTGTCCTCAACAGATGAATTCGTCAATCCGAGCTTCTGTACAGGATTTACACTTGTCCTCAATGAAATATCGGGAATTATCCCTTTGAATTTACTATTATTCATAACATCCTCCAATCTAATAAAAGACGGCTATTTTAATCAATTATCTCACTTTCCATAGTCAGTTATCGGACAATTTTAATTAAGAGAAAATTATTGACAAAAATTACATGCTGATATATACTGTACTTGCGACTCAGACTTATGAATAATTTTTTATACTTGTGACATGCTATCATTAGGCAAAGATGTTAGCTTTGATTTGTTATGCTTGTTATAAGTATAAAAATGTCTGTGTCGCAACAGGAAGTCATAGCTACGTTTTGCAATGCATCAGTTATGGCTGACGCATTTTTTTATTTTGGGAGGAATTTATATGAAAAAGCTTTTGTCACTGTTGCTCTGCACAATCATTGCATTTACTTGCTGTTCCACATCGGCCTTGTCTGCAGCAAAACTGACGGAAGAAGGAAGGGCTTTTGCTGAACGCTACTTGAAAAAGCACGGATATAATGTGTCGTCATCGAGCAAAACAGAGGATGTCAACAAAGAAAAAGTTGTGTATTCTCCAAAGACCTTCACACTCAGTCCAGAAGAGCAGAAGAAATTAAAACCACTGGAAACGAAAAAGACAAGCAATGATGTACAAAACCATCCCGTCACATCCAATGATGCAAATAATGTCCTTACCATTGGAGAGATTTTTTACTTTCTGCTTATGGGGATTTTGGAATGTTGGCTTGGTTATCTTTTACTTATCATAGCCCTTATAAAAAAGAGCGACGGATTTTTCTTAAGTGGCTTTATAATTCAATTAATCTGCTGTTTCACCAATATCCACATTGTAGGAAAAACAGTTTTTACCATCGTGCCACTAGTGTTATTTATCTTTGTTGCTGGTTTGATATTTATACATATAACAAACGAAAAAGAAAAGCAGAAACAAGAACAGCAAGAACAGTAATTACATAACAGGAGATGTCTTCTGATTTATTTTAGCAAAGAGCAAAATGCCTGCACATTTGCAATAATATTAAATAACAGCACCTAATAATGTAATGGGACCTCTATCGCATAGATAAAGGTCCCTCTGTTTTTTTACATTTTCTTCGTCATATATGCAATCTTCCGTGCAAGCCAATAGGCTGATGTATCATTAGACAGCTTGTCTAACCAAAATTCCATGGCATCCATTATACCCATATGGTTAAGCTCCCACACTATATCATTGACTGTGACAAGCTCATTCTTGCCTGTGCAGTTTTCGGTTTTCTCAGCACATTTCTTTGCAAAGGCATAGCAGAACTGGTCCTCATTGAGCTTGCGTATCCACAGGTTTGCATCTGTTATAATGCCTCTGTCGCTTAGCTCGTCCACGATTTCGCCAACGGTATTAAATTCCGCCTTGGGATATTTTGGTCTGCCATAACCTGCAATACGACTGTAATTCAGTTTGTACTTTTTCTTTTCTACCGCGCCTCCGTTAGCTACAACACCACTTGCAGAGGATGTATTGCCCTCAACTGTATAGACATGTGTCTTATCAACTTTATATACAATTCCCGTATGACATATCACTCCGTTTGTACCCTTGAAGAATATCTGGTCTCCGATTTTGGGTGATGTATACCATTCACCTTTTTGCTTATAATAAGATGCAGAAGTTGGTGTATATGCAGACCAACCGTGTATAAGTTCCTTTGCCTTTGCAGCTCCGAAGGTTTTCATAAAGCACCAATCTACAAAGGTATCGCACCAGGCATAGCCATTTACATATATCCCTGCATTATAATTCATCATATCCCTTGCATATTTAGTGTAGTTTTTGTTTCCTGCATTAGCTGTTTTGGAGTCAAGAGAGGACCTATTTTTCTTCTCAAGATATCCAACTTCTGCAAGAGCTATGTCAATTAGTTTCTTTACCATAATTTTTGCACCTCACAAACTCCTTGATTCTTAAATATAGCTTTTCCCAACCATTCGAGGCAAGAAATGCATCAAGTAGCCCGACTATAATGGAAGCAACTGCGATATACCATTCACTTTCAATCCATCCGATACTACAAGCTGTCATGTATATGTATATCCATATAAATACAGAAAGTGTTATAACAACCCACATTGTAGGTATTTCCTTTAGATATTTAGTATCTTTAACAAGCTCGGTTATGATAGAGACTATTGCTGCCACTATACCGAATACAACAACTAAAATTGCTATTGTTTTATCCATTTGTATTCCCCTCTTTTCTATAGTTTGTCCACAATCTGCCCTATATCTAGAGGCTGATTAAGTTTCTCCGACAAGCCCAGGGCAATTTTTATAATATTCTCTTTTTCTGCCTTTTTGTAGTACCATATGTTTGCAGCTGCTACCTCTGCCCATGCAAGACCTGCAATAGTTGCCACATACATCATGTCATAGCCTTTGAAGGCTCCAAAAACAACTATGGCAGAAAGTATGATTGCTGCAGTATATGATGCATAGAGTATAAGCTTACTTGTGGTTACTTTCTTTTCATGGTTCATTGTGGTTAATCACCCTTTCCCACTTGTCATGTACATATGAGTTTTCTTTAAGGTCCTTTTCGTAATGGTCGTATATTTCGTGCGCAAGTTTCCATTGTACCTCATCTTTATCTATTCCGTTTTCTACATCACAGAGAAAACCTACGAGGAATATCCTGCATTGTCTTACATCGTTCTTTCTAAGCTCTGTTTTTATGGGTTTAAGGAGATAATTCATAGCCGCTGTAAATGCAGCTATGATTACCCCAAAAGCACCTAAGACAGAAGCTATAAATATTATTTTTGATAAGAGTTCCGAAACTGTCATTGCTTTTCTCCTTTTGTTTTAAGGGAGGAAGTGTTAGTTCCTCCCTAGTGTCTGTTTTACTTGATTGGTAGTTGACTACTCAGCCTCTGATTTGAGTTCAACAGATTAGTATTCTGCTTTATCTGTCAAAGTTTGAACAATATCATCTTCCCAATCAGCGAACATATCCACTTTTGCCTTTTCATAGACCTGCTGATGAATAGGCTGTTCCTTATCAATGATACAACTGAAGTGTTTCATATCAAATGATTTCTTTATGCCAATATCTTCTCTTGTCTGCTGAATCTCAAATGTTGCTCTGCAATGACCTTCCATATCAACATGGATATCTGATATCCTTGCATAAGACTGAGGTACGGTAAGACCGTACTCACCTACATTGTAATTAGTTGTCTTAAAACCCATAATTAAATTCCTCCTTAATTACTATTTAATAATATATTGATTCTAACACATCTGTGCTCGTTTT
>JAZREC010000252.1:0-8863 GCA_045660605.1 Clostridia bacterium | reverse complement strand
CTGTGCTCTGGCACTCACATAGCCTGTTGATGCCTTGTGAAGCTTATTTACCGCTGTATTGCCATGCTCAAGCACATGCGAGCGGACATATATTTCGTATACTGCATCGCCTATATACGCCAATGAGAGAGGCGCATACATACCTGGTTCTTTATCCTGCAAATAAGGAAAATTCATATTATACTCTCTTCCACTTAACACCTTGTCTGGTGTCCTCCAGAATTATGCCCATATCCTTTAATGTGTCTCTGATTTCATCGGCACGGGCAAAGTTCTTATCCTTCTTTGCCTGAGTTCTCTCCTCAATAAGTGCCTCAATATCGCTATCGAGAAGCTCCTTTGATGTGATTAGCTCTATACCAAGAACTCCCGCAAGCTCTGTAAGAAGAGCGAGTGGTTCGCTAAGGATAGCTTGGGATGTGTTTTCATTAACAGAAACATTTATATGCTTAACAAGGTCAAATATTACAGATATCGCATCGGCGGTGTTGATATCATCGTCCATGGCATCTATAAATCTCTGCTTGAGAGTATCAAACTCTGTCTCAATAACTTCTCCGTCTTCCTTGCTGTTGGATAGCAGGAATTCAAGATTTTCTGCACAGGTTTTAATTCTGTCAAGTCCTGCCTTTGCCTGAGTAAGAAGCTCATCGCTGAAGTTTATGGGGTTTCTGTAATGAGCAGAAAGCATGAAAAATCTGATGACGCTGTAATCAAACTTTTCTGCTACATCTCTTACGGTAAAGAAGTTACCGAGTGACTTACTCATCTTGACATTGTCTACATTGATATAGCCGTTGTGAAGCCAGTAATTTGCAAAGGGTGCACCGTTTGCCGCTTCGCTCTGGGCAATCTCATTTTCGTGATGGGGGAATATAAGGTCCTGACCGCCCGAATGAATGTCGATTGTCTCGCCAAGATATTTATTTGCCATGGCACTGCATTCTATATGCCAGCCGGGGCGTCCCATACCCCAGGGGCTTTCCCATGCGGGTTCTCCCTCTTTCTTGGCTTTCCATACTGCGAAATCCATGGGGTCTTCCTTAACTGTTCCGACTTCTATTCTTGCACCTGCCTCAAGATTTTCGAGCGGCTGATGCGAAAGCTTGCCGTACTCCTTAAACTTCTTTACTCTGAAATATACATCTCCGTCTACATTATATGCAAAGCCTTTTTCCATAAGCTTATTTATAATGGTGATGATGGAATCAATATTTTCGGTAGCCTTGGGATGAACGGTTGCTTCCTTGATACCAAGTCCCTTGGAATCCTTGAAATACTCATTTATAAATCTGTCTGCAAGTTCTTTGACCGTAATATTTTCTTCGTTGGCTTTTTTTATCATCTTGTCGTCTATATCGGTAAAGTTCTGAACAAAATTTACATCGTAGCCTCTGTATTCGAGATATCTTCTAAGGGTATCAAAAATTATAAAAGGTCTTGCGTTTCCTATATGAAAATAATTGTATACAGTAGGACCGCAGGAATACATTCTTACCTTGTTTTCTTCTATTGGCTTAAATTCTTCTTTCTTGCGTGTAAGAGTGTTATAGAGTTTCAGCATTTAATCAGTCCTTTCTGAATTATTGTGTTCTATCTTTTCTTCTATATCGTGAACAAGCTTACTCAGCTTGCAGATAGCCTGACTCGTAGGATCGGGAATATGAATCTGGTCGAGATCCATACTGTCTACCCTGCGGTTGTTGATGCGTACTACCCTTGCAGGAACGCCTACTGCGGTAGAGTTTTCGGGAACTTCTGTAAGGACTACCGCATTTGCGGCAATCTTGGAATTATCGCCGACGGTAAAGGGTCCGAGAACCTTTGCACCGCTTCCTATAAGAACATTGTTTCCGATTGTGGGATGTCTTTTGCCCTTATCCTTACCTGTACCGCCGAGGGTGACATTCTGATAAAGTGTACAGTTATCTCCGATTTCTGCCGTCTCGCCTATGACTATACCCATGCCGTGGTCAATAAACAGACCCTTGCCTATGGTAGCGCCGGGATGTATCTCTATGCCTGTAAAAAACCTTGCAAGCTGAGATATAATTCTTGCAAGAAGAAACATCCTGTGTTTATGGAAGAAGTGTGCATATCTGTATGCAACTATTGCATGGAGACCGGGGTAAAGAAGTATAACCTCAAGATAGCTTCTTGCGGCAGGGTCTCTGTCTAAGATATTTGTCATTTCCTTGGGGGCAACCAAAAAGAACAGTACAGCCCACAAAAGCAATATGCCAAGTAACAAGTACAACATACCCAATCCTCCCTTAATAACATAATACATACACATTTATTATATATATTTTTTTACCAAATTACAATAGTTTTTTGCACATTTATCGAAAAAGATTGAAATTATTTTTATTTTCTGTTAGAATAATTTCAAAGGAAGGTGTAAAAATGATATATTCCATGCCGGAAAACCCAAGATGCAGTTTTTGTATACATAGTGACAGCAATAAAGACAGCGGAAACATCCTCTGTGATATCAAAGGAACTGTCCCCGCTGACTATGCCTGCAAAAAATTCAAATATGATATTTTCAAAAAGAAAATCAAACCGCGTAAAGTAAAGAAAATGGCATCATATACGCCGGATGACTTCAGTTTGTAAAGTCAATCTTACATTCAAAGGGAATTGAGGTTATTATATCCTCTTCCCTTATATCCTCTTCCATTTCGAGATACAAGGTATAGTCGCAAGTGCTGTCCGAATTTTTCTTTATGGATACCTCGCTTATATTTACATTCATATCTCTTAAGTGGTTTGTAATCTTTTCCTGATAATTTTTCTCATCTACGCCCTTTATCACAAGCGACCTTGTTTTGTGCTGAGTCATAAACCTAAGCTTGTGATGAAGAGTTATCTGTATGCAGAGTATGATAACTGTCGCAAATATTCCGACTATATACATTCCTGCACCTATTGCCATTCCTATTCCCGAGGTTGCCCATATGCCCGATGCCGTGGTAAGACCTCTTATACTTCCTCTGCGTATGTATATCATACCCGCACCCAAAAAGCCGACGCCTGTAACTATTCCCTGTGCAAGTCTCGATGGGTCAAGGCGGACATCAACTCCGTTTTCCATAGCCTCGGTTATAAGGTCGTAAAAGCCGTACTTTGATATAATCATCATAAGTGCAGATGCACACGCAACTATACAATGCGTTCTTACTCCTGCCTCTTTGGCACGGTTTTTTCTCTCAAAGCCTATAGATATTCCGCACACACATGCTATTATTATTCTTATAAGCAGATTTATGTGATAAGTCTCTATAAATTCCATACTCATCCCTCCGTCCAATATTATATGAAGTAGCTATCTAAGATGTTCATATATTACATAAACAGGCACAGGGACTGATGTATATATCAGCCCCTGCTAATTATTCGTTAATTATTTACTATCAAAGAGGAAATAACTCGTTGTTGATATCCTGAAGTGTTTCGCGGACAAGCTGTTCTCCGCCCATATGACCCACGAGACCGCTGGATACAAATGCACTGTAGTGACCGCCAAGCTCTGCCTTTTTGGTAGGAAGATATCCTTCGGCACCGTTGGAAAGCTGAATAAGGAAGGTCTGCTCTGCATGGCTTCTTGCCTTAATCTGATTACCAAAGTCAAGGAAAAGCTCAAATGGGTTTGTAGCAATTGCAACTGTACCAAGTCTTGCAATATGAACCTCTGTATCGAGTACTTCGTTATAGTTCTGCATTTCAAGTCTCTTAAGAATACCGAGGTGTACCTGAAGATTTGCGGCATCGATATAATCAACATCGCCTGTCTTTGCAGCGAGGTAGCTTACAATTTCTTTTTCTGCAGCCTTTGCAGCTTCAAGTGTTGTTCTTCTTATGGGAAGCTTCATAACATGTACATGGTGAACAAATTCGGGATCCTCCTGAGGAGCATCAAGGCCGTCATCATATACTGCTATGATTTCGTTTGCTATTCTTCTGCCTGTAAGCTTCATACCGTCAAGGTCAAACATTGAGGGGTCTGCCTTACGCTTTAAGGGATACTTTCTGTCAATGTTGGGGTCGTTTACATCGCTTTCGGGCTCTACCCATCTTACTATATCTACAGGGCACTGGTCGCCTGCGGCACTGCACTGTGCAAGAAGGAAGATATCTTCGCCGAAACGCTTTCTGAGAAGTACCTTAACTTCGCCCCAGAAATCAGGAGATACGAATAGTCTGTGCTGTACGCACTGTGCAGGACATGCAAGGTTGGCTACTATACCTGTAAGCTCACCCTCCTGTCCAAATACATACATAAGCTCAATACCGGTGTCGCTTCCGCCCTCTACTTCTGTGAATACTGCCTGATTGGTTTCGCCCCACATCTGAGCACTGCCGTCAGAATAGCTTGCTCTTCTGCACATACCGACAGGCGCTCTTCCGAATGCGTTGGTAAATGAACCTGCTTTTCTGTTCTTCCAAGACTCGAGTATAACTGCTGTTATACGCTCTACAAGAATTTCGAGCATTTCATCACCGACAACTATATCGGGGTTATTGGATACATTCTGCTTTTCTACATACTTCTGTCCTTCGGCAAGATATTTTTCAAGAAGTGTCTTTGCAGCTCCGCTTTCCTTAACTCTTCTTGTTCTTGTATAAGCGGGACCTGTATGCGTATGTATAGCACTGATTGTAACCTTCATGGGGTCAATGCCCTCTTTGTTGTCCTTGAGCTTATCTCTTATTGCATCAACAAGATTTGCATTTGTGGAAACAAGGTCACAGCTTACCATTATCATCTGCTCATCATCAGAAGATATTGCAAGTGCTGTTGCTGTAATCGGCTTTTCCACATATTCAGAAATACGCTCTGCAAACTGTCCTGCAAGAGATACCTTTTTGTCGGGAGTAAGGTCGATTTCTGCCCAACCAAAATTCAGTTTACTCATATTTAATCATATCCTTTCAAATAATATACCATTTATTGTGAATTATACTGCATTGCATCGCATTAGTCAATAGAATTCAGGAATTTTATCCTATAAGCTCCGCATCATAATTTGCTCTTTCGCCGCCTATAAACGGTGCCCTTGTTCGTGCGGCAGTTACATACGCCTCGCCTATACGGTCTGCACAAAGTCTCACAGGAACTGCTACCCTCTTAAGATGCATACCGATGAGGGTTGAGCCTATGTCTATACCTGCATCTGCCTTTATATATTCAACTGCTACAGGGTCATTAAAATGCTTATACGCCTCTGTTGCAAACGAGCCTCCTGCCTTTGGCATGGGAACAGCATTTACAATCTCTGCAAACGGAACAGCTTCCCTTTCTGTGATAATAGCTCTGTTTAAGTGCTCGCAGCATTGTGCAGCTACATATATTCCCTCACTCTTAAAAACCTCATAAAGACTTTCGAAGAGTATTCTTGCGGTATCGGGGCTTGAATTTGTACCGATTTTGCTTCCTATAACCTCGCTGGTTGAACAGCCGATAACAACAATCTGTCCTTTCCTAAGATGTGCTTTCTTTATAAGGTCATTTGCCGCAAGAGTGCATTGTTCTTTTATTTTATCCATCATATTTTCCACCTACTAACATTGATTTCATGCAACAATATTCCGTACCCATGTTTTGCTTTTTATAAGGAAGAAGCCTACTCCTGCCTTTAATACATCTGCCGTCTATACCGCAAGATATGTTACCGAGACGGGTGCAAATCGCAAAAACAAAAAGGCTATGGGCATGGTTATAAAAAACACAAATATACCGTCCGAAAGTGCGGTTATAAGCACCTTTCCGCCTGCCCTCATGGTAAAGTATGCCGAATTTTCATAACACAAAAACGGCATAAAAAGTGCAGATGTCTTAATAAAATACTGTGCGTACTCCTTTGTCTCCAAGGAAACATTATATATATTAGTTACAGGCTCAGCAATAATCAGCGTAATTATACCGATTGCGATACTTACAAGAACTGAGAAGAAATTAAGCTTTCTTACATCGTCAACAGCCTTGTCAAACTCTCCTGCACCAAGGTCTTTTCCTGCAATAATTCCTACCGCAATACCGAGCGAACGGAAAGTGATATTAAGAAGATTGAGTACAGTCGATGATATACTGTAGCCCGCAACAACTGCAAGACCGTAGTTACTGTAGCTCATAGCAAGAAGCGACATTCCGAGTGCCCACAGAAATTCATTACCAAGAAGCGGAATTGCCTTTACTGTAAATTCCTTAAGCTCTTTTTTGGGTATTGCAAGGGTGCCAAAAGCACCGATAAAATACGGATGCTTATTTTTGCTCCTTGATATGTATATAGCAATTACTCCGCATTCTGCGAAACGGGAAATAACAGTTCCAAGTGCGGCTCCTTCAACTCCAAGTCTCGGAAAGAAGCCTATACCGAATATCAAAAGATAATTGAGTATCGTATTTACAGCAAGTGCCATAACACCTGCAACCATGGGAACAAAGGTCTCCCCCGTCTCCTTGAGAGTGCTTGCGAGCATCTGTGTAGCGGCATAAGGCACAAGTCCTATGAGGCTGACCCTTAAATAAGACATGGCATAATCCATTGCAAGCGAGATATCGCAATCGTGGCTTCCCTCATGCAAAAAAAGATTTATAAGAAATCTGCCTCCGAATATAAATATAAGAAAGGCAATAACCGTAATGGCTCCGCACACCACCGTCTTAAAACGCATGGTGTATCTTATGCCGTCCATATCACCCTTGCCGAAATACTGCGATGCAAAAACTCCCGCACCGCTGAATGAACCGAATATACAAAGGTTAAACACAAATATAATCTGGTTTACAATAGCCACTCCCGACATTTGCTCTGTACCGAGACTGCCTACCATGACATTATCCAGCATATTTACAAGGTTGGTTATAAAATTTTGCAATATTATAGGAAGTGCAACGGCAAGTACCATTTTATAAAACGGTTTATCGCCGAAATATCTTCTTAAAAACATATTTCACCTCAGATACCAAGAAGTGTGCATGCCACAGAGAAGTATATAAGAAGTGACAGAGCATCTACAATGGTTGTGATAAAGGGACTTGCCATAACAGCAGGGTCAAAGCCTATTTTCTTTGCCCCGATGGGAAGCAGACATCCGATAAGCTTTGCGAAAAATACCGCAAGTATCACCGTAAGTGCAATAACTGACGAAAAGCTCACGCCCATGCGGTCTATAAGCATACACTTGAGGAATATGGCAATACCAAGAGTAATACCGCATACCACAGCTACCCTGATTTCCTTCCATACCACTCTCAGGGTGTCTCTGTACTCTATCTCACCCACGGAAAGAGAATGGATTATAGTTACAGATGCCTGAGAACCCGAGTTACCTGCTGTATTCATTATCATGGGTATGAAGGCTGCCAGAACTATCTGTGCCTCCAGCGCCTTTTCGAATGAACTCATTATCATACCCGTAAAGGTAGCCAGAAACATAAGGAGTACAAGCCAGGGTATTCTCTTGCGCCATGTCTCAAAAACTCCCGTTCTCATATACGGTCTGTCATTGGGCACGATAGCAGCCATCATTTCGATATCCTCTGCCGCCTCGTCCTGAAGGACATCAATAGCATCGTCAAAGGTTACGATACCTACCATTCTGCCCTCCTCGTCCACTACGGGAAGTGCCATAAAGTTATACTTATCAAAGTTATATGCAACCGCTTCCTTATCTTCGGTGGTGGTTACATATATGGGGTTTGTTTCCATTATATCTTCTATAATTTCATCTTCGTCTGCAAGAAGAAGTGCCTTTGCAGAAACTATACCCCTTAATTTATTGTTTTCTGTTACATAACAGGTATATATTGTCTCCTTGTCTACACCTGTCTTTCGTATGTGACGGATTGCTTCGCTTACTGTCATGCTTCGTCTGAGCGTCACATACTCTGTTGTCATTATACTTCCCGCGCTGTCATCGGGATATTTGAGTATCATATTGATACTCTTTCTTGTGTCGATATCTGCGGCTCTTAATATTCTTTTGACAACATTTGCGGGCATTTCCTCGATGATATCTACCGCATCATCGACATAGATTTCGTCCATGACTTCCTTAAGCTCTTTGTCCGTAAAGCTGTGGATAAGCTTTTCCTGGCAGTCCGACTCCATCTCTACAAAGGTATCTGCCGCAAGATCCTTTGGTGTAATTCTAAAAGCTATAACAAGCTCTTCATCATCAAGCTCCTCCATAAAAAGTGCGATATCTGCAGGGTTCATTATATTGAGAAGCTCTTTTAGTTTAACATACTGCTTTGTGCGGAGAAGCTCCAGTGCTTCCTCCTGCATCATTCTTTCTTCGTCCATTATTATTCCTCCCGTTATAATTTTTGTTGGGTAGGAAGTAAGGGCGCAAAATTACAACAAACAAAAGCGGGAAAATTTCCACGCTTTATCATATAATTACATAATACATCAGCACACTGTTTGTGCACACCTAAACAGACGCACAAAAACAGTGCATATAAACATTATGCAATTACACCCGGCATAACTTGCGCTGCTACTACCTCCGGCGTCCATTTAATCTCACCTCACTCAATGTATTATTTATAATATATTAAATCAAGTGCACCATTTAGATGACACTATTTTTCGATATGCAGACTTTGTCTGCTCGATATTTTTGTTATCACAAAATCGATATGTTTTTCACTTCGTTCAAAACTCGATATGATATAAATTCTTGTCGCGACAGCGACATATCGAGTGCGTCAGCACATATCGAGTCATTTATGACATATCGAGAATTCGCCAGAATTCATATCGATGATTTCAAGCTCTGCTTGAAATCATTCTACCACATTCGCAATCTTTTTTCAACAAAAAATCCTTGACAAATAAAAAAAACTGCTATA
>JAZREC010000251.1:0-13694 GCA_045660605.1 Clostridia bacterium | reverse complement strand
AAGGATTGAAAATAAAGAAAATAGTCCGACATTAAAAACATTGTGCAGTATTTTGGATGTTTTGGGATATGAAATCAAAGTTGAACCCAAGCATACAGTATAGAACGGAAATCTTATGATACACAAAGGGCGTCAGCCGATCCCCCTCATCACTTTCCTCTATCCGCTGTGAAAAACTGACGATAAAGAAAAACAAAAAGTTCCCGCAGAAATTCCGCAATCGAGGACTAGGCACGCATTTTGCGTGCCCTCCGCAGATGCGGGCAAAATTTCTGGGGGGATTTTTTGATTTTTCCGTCAGTTTTTCACAGCGGACGGGGGAATGTAAAGGGGATTATAATATTAATAACAAGAGATATAAAAAAGAGGGGTCATGTGACCCCTCTAAGTATAAAACCAATTATTCTTAAAGTATAGAGAACGCAACAACGAGTGATGCAAATACTATAGAAACCATAGAAAGAAGCTTAATAAGAATGTTGATTGCAGGACCTGATGTATCCTTAAAGGGATCGCCTACGGTATCGCCTACAACAGCAGCCTTGTGGCAGTCAGAACCCTTACCGCCGTGAACACCGCTTTCTATATACTTCTTAGCATTATCCCATGCACCGCCGGAGTTTGACATAAATACTGCCATGAGGAAGCCCGATGCAGTAGCACCTGCAAGCATACCTACAACACCTGTGCATCCGAGGATAAGACCTACAACTACAGGAACAACAACTGCAACAATTGTAGGAAGAACCATTTCTCTTAGGCTGGCCTTTGTACAAAGGTCTACACAGCTTTCGTAATCGGGGTCTGCCTCGCCGTTCATAAGACCTGTAATCTCCTTGAACTGACGGCGAACCTCTTTAACAACGCTCTGTGCCGCACGGCCTACAGAATTCATTGTAAGAGCAGCAAATACAAACGGGAGACAGGCACCGATGAAAAGACCCGAAAGAACTGTGGGGTTTGTGATGCTAAGGTTAGCTATCTGCTCAGCACCGCCCTCAATTGTATTGATTTTATCTATATAAGATGCCATAAGAGCAAGAGCAGTAAGTGCCGCAGAGCCTATCGCAAAGCCCTTACCTGTAGCGGCTGTAGTGTTACCGAGTGAGTCAAGAGCATCTGTTCTTTCTCTTACAGTTTCTTCAAGACCCGACATTTCTGCAATACCGCCTGCGTTATCGGCAACAGGGCCGTAAGCATCTGTAGCAAGAGTAATACCGAGAGTTGAGAGCATACCTACTGCAGCAAGAGATATACCGTAGAGACCCATAGAAGCACTCTGTGCACCGCCTGAGATGTAGTAAGCAACGAGTACGCAGATTACAACGATTACAATCGGAATAAGTGTAGAGAGCATACCAACGGAGAGACCGCCGATTATAATTGTTGCTGTACCTGTTTCGGAAGTTGCTGCAAGGTTCTTTGTAGGCTTGTAGCTGTCGGATGTGTAGTATTCGGTAGCCTGACCGATGAGAACACCTGCTATAAGACCTGCAAGAATTGCAAAGTATATAGATATGTTAGCCTTGCCGAGAACAAGGTAAACAAGGGGTATAGAGAGTACCGCAATAAGTATAGCAGAGAGGTTTGTTCCTCTGGAAAGTGCACCGAGAAGCTGTTTCTGAGAAGCATTTTCCTTAGTCTTAACAAAGAATGTACCGATTATGGAGCAAAGAACACCGATAGCAGCAATGAGCATCGGAAGAGCCATAGCTTCGAGACTATGGAAAGCAGATACACCAAGAGCTGATGCAGAAATTACAGAGCCTACATAAGATTCGTAGAGGTCTGCACCCATACCAGCAACATCGCCTACATTGTCGCCTACATTATCTGCAATAACAGCAGGGTTACGGGGGTCATCCTCAGGGATGCCTGCTTCTACCTTACCAACGAGGTCAGCGCCTACATCGGCAGCTTTTGTAAATATACCGCCTCCCACACGGGCAAAGAGAGCCATTGAGGAAGCACCCATACCGAATGTAAGCATTGCGCTTGTTATTGCATCGGGAGTGAGCTTAAATACAAACTTGAGCAGGAAGAACCATACGGAAATATCCAGAAGTCCAAGACCTACAACGGTAAATCCCATTACGCTTCCTGCAGAAAAAGCAACTCTGAGACCGCGGTTAAGACCCTCGCGGCAAGCGTTGGCAGTTCTGGCATTGGAGAGGGTAGCTATCTTCATACCGATAAAGCCCGAAAGAGCCGAGAAGAAGCCGCCTGTAACAAATGCAAACGGAACATAGGGAGTGAGAAGCTTAAACACCGCCATAACACTCAAGATAACAAACATAACAGCAAAGAAGATAATAACAACTCTGTACTGACGCTTGAGATACGCGTTGGCACCCTTGCGGATAGAGAGAGAAATCTTCTTCATGAGTTCTGTACCTTCGGAGAAACGAAGGACCTTTGACGCTGTAAGACCTGCAAAAAGGAGAGCAGCCAAAGCGCCGACAAAGGTAAGAATTACAAGTAACTTATCCATTTTCATACCTCCAGAAATAATAATTTCGCATGTGAAACAACACATGCTTTATATAAAAATGAATTTTACCACTTTGTCGAGGAATTTGCAATATTTTTTCATTTATTTTTCAAAAAATAAATAATATCGTACATAATTTACTTACTTTTGCCAAAAATATGAATATAATTTGGATATATATTGCAGGGGGTTGTGTATGAAAACAAGAAGACTTACATTTATTCTTGTGGTATTTTTTGTAATTATGCTTTATCTTGCGTCTGTTTGCCTTAAAATATGCGTGGTAAACGGAAGAGAATATACAGAGAGTGCCGTAATGCAACGAAAGGGCAGTTATGTAATAAAAAAAGGCAGAGGAATTTTTGCAGACAGAAATCTCATTCCCCTTGTGGAGACGGAACTCAAGTCATATACTGTAAATCCTGACGGTCACCTCTGTGCGGATGGCGGAAAATCAATTCCGCCCGTGACCGTCCGTTACGGAGCAAACAGCATTGCAAAGCACCTCATAGGCTATGTAGATACGGACGGCAGAGGCGTGTGCGGTCTGGAAAAAGCTATGGAGGAGTATCTTTTGTCCGACGGTGAGAGCACACTTACGGCTATGAGGGGTGCAGACGGCAGAATTATAGACGGTGCGGGTGTCAGAGTAGAGGAGGCAGAGGGCGGAAAAAACACCGTCGTACTCACTATAGACAGCCATATACAGAAAATTGCGGAAAACGCACTCTCGGACCATGGTGTAACGGGAGCGGTTGTCATTCTAGATACAGAGAGCTTTGATGTGCTGGCGATGGCAAGCAGTCCCGATTATGACCAGAACAATATTGCGGATTTTGTCGGAGCGTCAAACGGAGAGCTTGTAAACAGATGCCTCATGCCCTACAACGCAGGAAGTATATTCAAGATAGTAACTCTCCTCTCGGGGCTTGAAAATTACAAAATACAGCCAAGCTATTTTTGCGGGGGAAGCGTAAAAATAGCAGACAGAGACTTTGCGTGCCATGATTATAACGGGCACGGCATAACTAATTATATTACCGCTTTTGGTTCATCATGCAATTGTGCATTTTACAAAATGGGGATGGATATAGGACAGGTTGCTATGACCGATACTGCATCAAGACTTGGATTGGGAGGATGCGTGCTGGACGGCTTGGAGCTGTACGAAAACGGAGGCAATCTTCCCGAGGGCACAGCCTTTTCGCCCCTTGACTGTGTAAATCTTGCAATCGGGCAGGGAAGTGTGCTTGTCACACCGCTTCAGGTTGCAAACATGGTGTGCATTATTGCAAACGGCGGAATAAGAAAAGATGTAAATGTAGTAAACCATGTTACAGACGAAAACGGAAGATTATCAAAAGTTTTGCGAAAGGACGGTGAAGGCAGGGTTGTAAACGGCTATATTGCATCGCTTGTCGGTGAGGCTATGAGGCAGGCGGTGACGGACGGAACGGCAAAGGCACTCTCAAATCTTAGTACAGCTGTTGCGGGAAAGACAGGAACCGCAGAGACAGGCTGGATAAAGGACGGAAGAAATCTTGTGCACGGATGGTTTTGCGGATTTTTTCCTTATAATAATCCAAGGTATGCAATGGCGGTTCTTTGCGAGGACGGGGGAAGCGGAGCACAAAGTGCAGTTCCCGTTTTTGGAAGAATAGCTGAGGAAATAGCGAAAATTTATCCTGAGGGGTAGAAAAGTAATGAAATTTATGGTACAATGATTTCATCGGAGATTAACGAAAGGAAGAAACCCCGACATGAAAAAACTTCTTATAATAGACGGAAACAGTATAATAAACAGAGCATTCTACGGAATAAAGCTCCTTAGCACAAAAAACGGAATGTATACCAACGGTATATACGGCTTTCTTACAATATTTCTAAAGCATATGGAGGAGCTTTGCCCCGACTATGTTGCGGTTGCCTTTGACCTGAGGGCTCCCACATTTCGCCATGAGATGTATTCTCTCTACAAGGCACAGCGCAAGGGAATGCCCCCCGAGCTTGCCATGCAGATGCCTGTAATGAAAGAAATTCTGCGTGCAATGAACATCACAGTTCTGGAAAAGGAGGGCTACGAGGCAGACGATATAATCGGAACTGTCAGCCGTATATGCAGGGAAAACGAAACCGAGTGTTATATATTAACAGGCGACAGAGATGACCTTCAGCTTGCAAGCGATACCACGAAAATTCTTCTCACCGTAACCCGTGGCGGAGTAACTGCAACCGAGGAGACAGATGCGGACGACTTTGAGGATAAGTACGGCATCACACCGGAGCAGTTTGTTGATGTAAAGGCTCTTATGGGAGACAGCTCGGACAATGTACCGGGTGTCAAGGGAATAGGCGAGAAAACAGCCTTTCAATATATTCAGAAATTCGGCTCAATAGAGAAGCTTTATGAAAATCTTGATGACAGTATCATAAAGCCCTCCGCCCGCACAAAGCTTACAGAGGGCAAAGATATGGCGACCTTAAGTAAAAAGCTTTGTACAATTGACACACATGTTCCGCTTGATTTCAGCCTTGACGAAGCAGTAGTAAAGGAAGCGGACGATGACAGATTGAGAGAGCTGTATACCAACCTTGAATTTTCGGCATTTCTTAAAAAGCTCGGTGACGGAAAGGGAGCAAAGGAATTTGATTTCTATCCTGCTGTTATAATGGACTCTGCTTCACTTTGCAGAGATAAGCTTTCGCTTTGCGGAGCCAGGCTTGTATACAGGCTCTTTACAGCCGACGGTGAGCTCTCGGCATTTTGCTTTGTTTCGGACGGCAGGGTGTACTATGCAGAGGATACGGGCGAAGCGATTGCATCTGTCCTAAAGCCTGCTTTGGAGGATGCGTCTGTTCTTAAGGTTTCGGCAGATATAAAAAGCGACATGGCAATAATGTCATGGTACGGCATAGACTACAGCGACACATACTTTGATATATCGGTCGGTGCATATATACTAAATCCCCAGAGAAGTGCATATGATATCAGTGTGATAGCGATGGAGTATCTTTCTATGAATATCCCCGACGATAAGGAAGTTTTCGGAACGGGCAAAAAGCAGAGAAACATAACCGACCTTTCGGAAGAGGAGCTTACAAATTATGTTTCCAGAACTCTTACCGCTGTATATGCCCTTTTTGAATACGAACAGAATGAAATCAAGGGAAGCAGTATGGAAAAGCTTCTTTATGATATAGAGCTTCCGCTTATACGCGTGCTCGCTTCCATGGAAAAGGAAGGTATTCTTGTAGACAGAAATAAGCTTAACGAATTCAGCACCTCACTCAAGGCTGACCTTGATATTCTGGAAAAGGAGATATATTCTCTCGCAGGAGAGGAATTTAACATAAATTCACCAAAACAACTTGGTGTAATACTCTTTGAAAAGCTTGGACTTAAATCAGGCAAGAAAACCAAAACAGGCTACTCAACAGGTGCCGAGGTTCTGGAAAAACTTTCCGAGGATAATATAATAGTAAAGAAAATTCTTGAGTACCGTCAGAAAGCAAAATTGTCCTCAACCTACGGCGACGGACTTCTCGCAGTTATAGATTCTGCGACAGGCAGAATATATTCAAGATTTAACCAGACCATAACCGTTACGGGCAGAATAAGCTCAACAGAGCCAAATCTGCAGAATATTCCCGTCCGCACAGAGCTTGGCAGAGAAATGCGGAAAATGTTTGTTGCAAAGGACGGATGTATTCTTATTGATGCGGACTATTCGCAGATAGAGCTAAGGGTTCTTGCCCATATTTCGGGCGATGAAGCACTTTGCTCAGCTTTTGAAAACGGCGAGGATGTACACACACTTACCGCATCGGGCGTTTTCGGTGTGGATAAGGAAAATGTAACACCGACTATGCGAAATCATGCAAAGACCGTCAATTTCGGCATAGTTTACGGAATGAGCGAGTTTTCTCTTTCCAAGGACCTTGGCGTAAGTGTCAAGGAAGCAAGGGAATATATAGATAATTATTTTGATAAGTACAAGGGTGTAAAAAGGTACATGGATACAATAATCGATTTGTCTCACGAAAAGGGATATGTCGAGACAATGTTTGGCAGACGCCGTACCATACCTGAGCTTGGCTCGTCAAACTTTATGGTCAGGCAGGCAGGAGAACGAATGGCTCGAAACACCCCCATACAGGGAAGTGCCGCAGATATAATCAAGATTGCAATGGTAAATGTCCAGAGAAAGCTCAGGGAAGAAAACTTAAAATCAAGACTTATTCTGCAGGTGCACGATGAACTGATTATAGAAGCATATACAGACGAAGCTGATAAGGTATCGGAGATACTTACTTCGTCCATGGAAAGTGCGGCAAAGCTCCGCGTACCGCTTGTAGCGGAGGCAAATCGGGGCAAAAGCTGGTATGATGCAAAGTAGGTGTTAATATGATAGTAGGAATAACAGGAGGCTCAGGAACGGGCAAGAGCACCGCATGCCGTTTTTTTAGGGAAAACGGCTGGTTTATAATAGATGCAGACTCAGTTGCAAGAGAGGTTTGCTCCAAGGGTACAAAGTGCCTCGGTGAAATAAAAGCTCAGTTCGGAGCGGGTATCATAGACGAAAACGGAAATTTAAAAAGAAAAGAGCTCGGAGAGATTGTATTTTCGGACAAATCGCGTCTCGATAAGCTCAATTCAATCACGCATAAATATATAGTGGAAGAAATAAAAAACAGAGCCAAAAACAATGACAGAAACATAGTGATAGATGCTCCTTTGCTTCTGGAAACGGGTCTTGACAGCTTTTGTGACAAGACCCTGTGTGTGCTTGCCGAAGAGGATATCCGCATAAAACGGATATGCAAAAGAGACCTGATATCGGCGGAGACTGCAAAAAACCGTATTGCAAGTCAGAAGGAAGACAGCTACTACAGAGAAAGATGTGATTTTTCGGTAACGAATAACGGCACCGAGGAGGAGCTTACTATGGAAATAGCAAAGATATTCGGAGGTAATGATGGCAGGTAAAAAGAAAAAAAGCAAGGCGTCGCTTATCATATGGGCATTTTTGATATCTCTTGCTCTCACATTATCACTCACGCCGATAATGAGACTTGTGTATCCGCTTTCGTACATAGAAGAAATAGAAGAATACTCGCAAAAATATGAGCTGGACAAATATCTTGTCATGGGAATAATAAGTGCGGAAAGCGGTTTTGACCCCTCTGCACAGAGTCATAAGGATGCCAAGGGTCTTATGCAGGTTAAGGAAGAGACGGCTAAGTGGCTGAGCGAGACGATGAAAATTGAAATAAACGCAGAGGATATCACCGAACCCGATGTTAATATAAATATAGGCTGTGCGTATATGAGGTATCTTATCGACCGGTACGGTGGACATGAGGACACCGCCGTTGCGGCATATAATGCAGGACCGGGAAATGCAGATAAGTGGCTTTCCGACACAAGATATTCAAAAGAGGGAAAGGTTCTTTTCAAAATCCCTTTTTATGAAACGGAAGAATATGTAAAAAAAGTGCAAAAACGAAGAGAAATATACCAAAAGCTCTATGATACAACTCACAATACTGCACAAAAATAAACTGCCTTTTTGACAAATGCTCCAAAAATCTCAAGTCACAAATAAAAGTTAAAACTTGGGTCTTGTCTTTTTTGCGATTAGTAAGTATAATAAAAATATATTATTATGCAGTATTGTCCCTGTTTATACTCTTTGGGGCAAAGAATAGCAACGGAAAGGAGAAAAAATGAGTAAATTTATTTCTAAAATTATATCTTTGGGAATATGCCTAGGCTTAGTTTGCACAACCTCTGCCTTTGCCGCAGACCCAATTACTGCAACCAAGGAAGACAATATGGTAACAGTTGAAGTTAAGCAGTTAGACCCAGGCGAGGAGACAACTCTTTTTGTTGTTGGCAAGGGCGTAACGATAGAACAGGCATTTGCAGATACCAAAAATGTGTTTTATATTGACCAGACAGTAGCAAATAGCGACGGAGTCGCAAGCTTCAGCTTTGTGCAGACAGACAGCGCACCGCTTGATATCTATTCGGGCTATAGCTCCATGTCGGATACGGACAACCCGTATAAAACAGTTCTTGATGAAAGCGTTACCCCCGAACCCCCAGGTGATGAAGAAGGCGAATACATATTGGGTGATGTTACGGGTGATAAGATTGTAGATGGTTCCGATGCCTTGGCAATCATTCTTTATTTTGCAAAGGGAACCAATTTTAAATATGAGTACGGTGTGGAAGCCGGTGAGGTTACAGGAGACGGTGTTATAGATGGCTCTGATGCGTTAGCGGTTATTCTAAACTTTGCAAAGGGAACACCGTTTAAGAAGCAATAAGTCTACGACAATTTGAATGGAGGAATATATGAAATGAAAATTAATGGATTAGCTTCACGCATAATATCCCTGCTTGTTACATTTGTATTTTTGTTTACTCTTGTGCCGACAGCTGTTTTTGCCGGCGAGGAAGCTGTGACAACAGATTATACAATGTCACTTACTTGTGATAATGATGATACAATAAAGGCAGGGGATACTGTAACGGTTACAGTAAAGCTTGACGGACCTATGTTGAATATTGGTCTTGTGCAGTATGCTGTAGAATTTGATAGTGCGTATGTTTCGACAACAGACGAGGAGAGTGAGGATTCGCCATTTTACCCCCTTTGCTATGACACAGAGTGGTACGGAACAGTGGATGGCAAAATGGAGTTGGGATGTATAGATAACGAACCCGACCCATATGTGAACAATAACATCTTAACTGTTGTTTTTTTGGATGGAAGCGGAGATGGTGTCACTGAAAAACTTCTTAAAAGATTTGCAGATGAAGATAAAAATTCTACAATCGTAGGTAAGCTTAGATTTACAGTATTACAGAATATAGAAAATCCCGCAGAGGTATTTACCCTCAAAAACTGCAAGGTAGAACATATTATAAACGATGAACGGGTAGAAAAAACAGTTACCACAGTACAAATCCCCGACAAAGCTGTAGTAAATGTAATATCTCTTATAGATGCCATCGACACAGTTGAGTTTACAGATGCTTGCCTTGGAAAGATTACTGAGGCAGAGACCGCATACGGAAGCCTTTCTGACAAGCAGAAGGCAAATGTCACAAATTATAATGTTCTCACAGAGGCAAGAGACAAATACGACAGTCTTGTTGCCGAAGGTGTAGATGCTCTTATAGAAGCAATCGGAGAGGTAACTCTTGCAAGCGAACAGGCAATCCTTACCGCACAGAATGCATTTAATGATCTTAGTAAAAATCAACAGAAATATGTAACAAAGAAAGAAATTCTTGATGCTGCAGCAACTGAATATGAAAGAGTAAGAAACGAAGCAGAAACCGCAGCAGCAAATGTAGATACACTTATAAACGCTATAGGCGAAGTAACTCTTGACAGCGGAGACAAAATCAAAGCGGCAAGAGAAGCATATGATGACCTCGAAAAAAATGGAGGCGGAGCACATAAATTTGTTACAAACCTTTCCGTTCTTCAGCAGGCAGAAGCAATATATACAACGCTTGTTAATAACAAGAAAATTGCGGACGAGGTTATAGCAGATATCGAAGCAATCGGCGATATAACTCTTGCAACATATGATGCTGTAAAGATAAAGATCAAAGATGCAAGAAGCGGATACGATTCGCTTGTAGACGGCGGTATAGCAAATCTTGTAGGTGCAGATATACTCAAAATTCTCACAGATGCAGAAGCCGAACTCGAAAAGGTAGAAGGCGTGCTTGACAAAATTGAAAATGCAGAAAAGCTTATAGATGAGATAGGAACAGTAACTTTGGAAAAGGGCGATAAGATTACAGCCGCTGACGAAGCATACAGGGCTCTTTCCACAGAAGCTCAGGGATATGTAGAAAATAAGACTGTTCTCGAATCGGCAAAGGCAACATACCAAAAGCTTAAAGAAGAACAGGAAGCGATAGATGCGGTAATTGACGCGATAGCTGCAATCGGTGAGGTTACTCTGAAAAGTGAAGAGGCTATCAATAATGCTAAGAACCTTTATACCAACCTTGACGATAATCTTAAGTCGAGAGTAGAAAACAAGTCAGCTCTTGACGAAGCAGAAGCTAAGCTTGCTTCCTTAAAGAGAGTTAAGGCAGTTGAAGAAAAGATAGCTGCAATCGGCGATGTAAGTCTTACATCACTTTCCGCAATTGCTAATGCCGAAGCCGCTTACGGAGCACTCTCGGACGCGGAAAAAGAGCTTGTTTCAAACTACACAGTTCTTACTGATGCAAGAGCAGAATACGACAGACTGTCTGCACTTGCAGATAAGGAAGAAAAGGATAAGGCAGCAGCCAAGGTAGTAGATGATATGATTGCAGACCTTGGAGAAATAACCATAGACAGCAAGGATGCTATCGAACAGGCGGAAGCAGCATACGAAGGTCTTTCGGAAGACCAGAAAGCATATATACAGAACCTCGGCATACTTGAGGAAGCAAGATTAACATATGATGCACTTGTTAAGGATAAGGAAGCAATTGATGCGGTAGATGCACTCATACTTGCTATAGGCGAGGTTGAATATAACACAGAAAGCAAACAGAAGATAGAAGCCGCAAGAGAAGCATATGAAGCTCTGGGTGGCCTTAAGGACAGAGTTACAAAGTACAGCGTGCTCGAAAAAGCAGAAGTAAGATACATCGAGCTCGGCAAAATCAATGCAGTAATCATTCTTATAGAAAACATCGGAGATGTGTCCTATACCGAAACCTGCAGAAAGACAATAGAAACTGCAGAGAAGGCATATGCAGAGCTTGACGATATGTTAAAGCCCGAGATGGCAGATGAATATAATGTTCTTAAGGAAGCAAAAAAAGCATACGAGGCTCTTGCACCGACAGCTTCCGAAAGCGGAGAGGTAGCAGGCTACGGCAACAACCATGTTCTTGTGCTTACAAATATCGAAAAGGGTATGAATGTAACAGTAAACGGCATTGAAGCAAAGCAGATTGTTATGGGAGATAGTGTATACTATGTTCTTGTAACAGATGAGCCGATTGAGGAAAAGGATATTGTAGTTGACGATACCGCACCCCAAAGCGAAGCACATACACTTGGCGATGTTAACAATGATGGAGCAATAGATGTTATTGATGCTCAGCGTGCACTTATGAAGGCGGTAGACAAAAATGTGCCGGAGTTTGAAAACTCTATAGTATATGTAAAAGCAGATGTAAACGGTAACGGAGAAATTACAGCAAGAGATGCATATCTCATAGCTATGGCAATTCTTGAACCGGAAACAGTGGACAGCTTTAAGGTATACAGTAAATAAATTTGACTCAAAGGGAATGTATCAACATTCCCTTTTGAATTAAATCGAAAGGAAAACAATATGAAAAAACTATTATGTATTATAACATCCTTTGCCATACTATGCACGATGCTTGCAACTGCAAGTGCGGCAGAAGTAACCTCGGGAAGCGATATATCGGGCGATAATATCAAGGTCGGTATCAGTTTATCCGCGATGCCCTCCGACCTTTCGGAGATATCCTCCATACAGATAGAATGTAAGTATGACACCTCCAAGCTGGAATATATAGCAACAAGTGTAGGACACCCCAAGCTCGAAAAAGCATATTTCAAGGATGCCAAAATTGTGTGGTTTGTGGGAACACTTGAAGAGTCATTTACAGCACAGGATCTGGAAAGCCTTGAGGGATATATGTTTACACATAGCTTTAAGAAGCTCTCTGACGGCGATACAACCATAGAAATCACCAAGATTGTTATGGGAGACTACAACGGTAATGCAACAAAAGATGTAACTTCTGAGTCGATTGTGATAAAGTATGATGAACCCTCGGACGATACAGGTTCAGACGATACGGGTTCGGGCAATACAGGTTCAGACGATACAGGTTCGGATGATACTGGCTCAGGAAGTTCAGGTTCAGGAAGTACAGGTTCGGGAAGTTCCAGCTCCAGCTCAGGAGGAAAAGGCTCGGGCAACAAAGATTCAGGCGGTATAAGCTTTGGCGGAGCACCTGCAAACACATTCAAGGGATTTTCCGATATTCCAAGTGACCATTGGGGCTACACACATGCACACAGCCTTATGAAAAAGGGAATAATCTCGGGAGACGGCTCCGAGATGCCCCGTATGCGTCCCGATGATTATATAACCCGTCAGGAAGCGGCAAAAATAGCACTTCTTGCTATGGGTATCAAACCCGAAGCAGACCTTAAGGTTGAATTTGCCGACAGTGCCCTCATAGCTGATTGGGCATATCCATATATTGCAACCGCAGTTAAATACGGTGTGCTTACAGGATATTCGGACGGTACTGTGGGCGCAGATAAGCTTATCACAAGAGAACAGATGCTTACAATTCTCGCCCGTGCGATGAAATGGCAGACAGACAGCACAGAGCTTACCTTTGCCGATTCCGACGATGTGTCCGATTGGTCAAGGGCAAGTATTGCGTACGCAGTAAAAAAAGGAGTAATGAGCGGTTATTCCGACGGTACGGTAAAACCAAAGGCAAATATAAGCAGAATAGAGACCTTTGCACTTGTTGACAGGTGCTTGGGAGTGAAATAGGATTTTGTACAAACAAAAACCCGTGCTTGAACGCGGGTTTTTTGTTTGTCAATGTGAATTTAGTTTAATATAGGTTCAAAATTTATCTTAGAAAACTTATCCAAACCAGATTCCACATGAAATTCACAACTACAGAAAGCATCTTACCGTCGGGGGTAATAAAGAAATATTGTCTTCCATTATCAACCATTATTTCTTTATAAAATTCAAATCCATTATTAACCAAATAATCCATATATATTTTTGGTGTTTCTATACTATTATAATAATACCCATAGAAGTCTGAGTCTGACAACGGATTATATTCAGCCAAGGCAGTGCCTGTTACCGCTGTATATGTAGGAACATTTGAATAAGGATAAGTTTCAATGTACGGTCTCTTAATATATACCGTTATGTCTATGCCCTTAAAATCCACATCTGAATATACCGTGATTGTTGCTGTGCCGGCATTTATGGCTGTTATTGTGAGGGGACATATATTTTCATAATCCTCTAACCAATCTTGCCATTCACAATAAACCAAGTTTTCCTCTTCGGTGTGCCAGTAAATTGACCAATCATCACCTTTTCCTTCAGCATAAACTAAAATTTCTTTAGATTCTCCAACTTCCATTTCTAT
>JAZREC010000250.1:0-1378 GCA_045660605.1 Clostridia bacterium | reverse complement strand
AACCCGCTTAATTATTGACTTTCGGGCATATTTTTGATATAATGAGTTCACTATTTAAGCGGAATATCCGCTTTTTACACCACATAATATGAATTATGTGGTGATTTTTATTTTCAGCAAAGCAATAATCCAAGCTCCTGTATTTGTCTTTTGTGTATTTCTCCTGTTTCCATAGTATAAATTCGTGTTGTATTGATGCTCGTATGCCCGAGGATATCTGCAAGTCTTGCTATATCCTTTTGCACACTGTAAAATGTACGGGCAAACAAATGTCTGAGATTGTGAGGAAAAACCTTGTCCTCACTCACTCCTGCACTTTTGCAGAGCTTTTTCATATCCGACCATATATTTGACCTGTCTATCGGGTTTCCGTTTTTGGTAACGAATATGCTTCCGCTTTTTATACTGTTTTTGTCCGCATACTTTTTCAGCATTTTGCAAAGTCTGTCAGGAAGAATTACCGTCCTTAGCTTTCCCTTGGAACGAATGGTGCTTCTTCCCTCTGTTACCGTCTCCAAAGTTATATACTTAAGCTCCGATATTCTTATTCCCGTGGAACAAAGTGTCTGCATTATATAATACAGCCTTTTGTTCTTTCTTAAAGATGCCGTCTCGAGAAGCCTTGTATATTCCCCGCGGGTAAGCTCCTTGCTCTTATCCAGAAATACACTTTTTTGTATCTTAAGCATTTTTACCTTAAGTTTGTGCTCTCCTGAGTATTCAAAGAAACTGTTTAGCGACGAAAGTACCGAGTTTACCGATGAAGGTGCATAGTTACCGAGAAGATACTCCTTATATTTAATTACCAGACCCTTATCAATATATCTGTCCTTTGCCCAATCCATAAACGCCAGTATGTCTCTTTGATATTTTTGAATTGTTGATGGGGACTTCTCCTCTTCTGTGAGATATCCCATAAACTTGCTGACATTCTCCAATGTTATTTTTTCCATGGTGCAAAACTCCTTTCAAATAAAATGATAACATTCAATTAAAACAATTGCTCGTTTTTTATTTTTTTGGCTGTTTTGTACCGCTTTGCGAAAAAAATTGACATCAGTTCATATTTGTTGTATACTATAGTATTATGTGTTAGATTTTTTAAATTATAAAAAGCCACTCGTCTTTGTTGCAACACAATGGCGAGTGGCTTATATTTATTTTTTATTTTTAAACAGCTTTTTTTCAAGCCATTTTCCGATTACGGGCAGTGACCGTAATCTGTGTCTTTTTAGTTCTTCCTCCCAGTATAATTGTTTTTGACCTGTATTTCTCTTAATTACGAGTTTTATATATCTTGTCTGGCCCCGAAATTTCTCTGTTGCCAGATATATGATAATTCCCACGCTGTAAAGAACCACCATCAATCCAAGAAAAG
>JAZREC010000249.1:0-3484 GCA_045660605.1 Clostridia bacterium | reverse complement strand
ATGACAAGGGTATTTAAACCCCTTAAGCTTCCGTCAGTTACTGCATATCTTATTGCAGGTGTCCTTGTAGGACCGTATTGCCTTGGTGCACTTGGTGTTTCGGGACTTGGATTTAATTCCTCGGAGGCGGTGAGAAGTCTTTCTCTTATCTCGGAGATAGCTCTTGGATTTATTGCTTTTTCCATAGGTAATGAATTCCGTCTTGATGAACTCAAAAAGACAGGAAAGCAGGCTTTTGTCATAGGTATATTCCAGGCGCTTGTTGCCGCTCTCGTTGTAGATGCCGCACTTTTGTGTCTGCACCTTATCATGCCCGAAAAGATTTCGATGGCACAGGCTATAACTCTCGGTGCTATAGCTACTGCAACAGCACCTGCCGCAACTCTTATGGTTGTCCGTCAGTACAAAGCAAAGGGACCTCTTACAAGTCTTCTTTTGCCTATTGTTGCACTTGATGACGCGGTGGGACTTATTGTGTTTGCTGTATCCTTTGGTATTGCCAAGACAATAGTAGAGGGAAATCTCGATATGATTTCCATACTTGTTAACCCCGCTATTGAGATTGTACTTTCTCTGGGACTTGGTGCTGTTATGGGATGGATACTCACACAGCTGGAAAGATTTTTCAACTCCAATACAAACAGACTTAATCTTACAATAGCATTTGTCTTCCTTACAGTATCGCTTGCAATGACAGACTTCCATATAGGACCTGTACATATAAGCTTTTCTTCGCTTCTTGTATGCATGATGCTGGGAACAGTTTTCTGCAACACATGCTCGCTTTCGCATGACCTTATGGAAGCTTCGGACAAATGGACATCTCCGCTTTTTGCTCTGTTCTTTGTAATAAGCGGTGCGGAGCTTGAGCTCAATGTGTTTACAGATGTTGCAATAGTAGGAATCGGCGTAGTTTACATTCTGTTCCGTTCGCTCGGTAAGTATTTCGGTTCTCTCTTCAGTGCAAAGGCGGTTAAATGCGAACCGAATATATGTAAGTATCTTGGCATTACACTTCTTCCGCAGGCGGGCGTTGCTCTCGGTATGACCATTACCGCAATGCAGCTTGGCGAGCAGGGAAATCTTATAAGAAACATAACACTTTTTGCGGTACTCATATATGAATTGGTAGGCCCGCTTCTTACAACGCAGGCACTTACTGCTGCAGGCGATATTCAGCCAATTCCCCATGAGGTTAAGATGCGCCGTCATATCAAGCTTGAGGAAGCAAAAAAGAATAAGTAAGGTATATATATGAACGAATTAGGACAAAAAATTGAAGTATCCTTTAAGTATATAAAGTCGCTTTTCAAGTGGCTTATACTTGCGTCAATTGTCGGTGTCATCGGCGGTGTTGTCGGAAGTTGGTTTCACATGAGTATAGATGCCGTAACATATCTCAGAGGTCAGAAAGAGTGGATTATATATCTTCTTCCGCTTGGGGGACTGTCTATTGCACTTCTGTATTCTGTTTGCAGGAAATTTGGCAGAATGGATACCAACAGAATTTTAGACAGCGTAAGCGGAAACGAAAAGGTTCCTTTTGTACTTCTTCCGCTTATATTTGTAAGCTCTGTAATTACTCACCTTGTCGGAGGTTCGGCAGGCAGAGAGGGTGCGGCACTTCAGCTTGGCGGTGCAATAGGCTATCGTATAGGAAAAAGCGTTAAGCTCGACAGTGATGATATGCATATTGTAGTTATGACGGGAATGAGTGCGGTATTTACAGCACTTTTCGGTACACCCATTACCGCGTGTGTTTTTGCAATAGAGGTCACAAGTGTCGGTGTTATGCATTACAGTGCACTTTTTCCCTGCATAGTATCAGCTATGACGGCATACACGGTTGCTATGGGAATGGGTATAGAGGCTGTGTCTTTCGACCCCATTATTATAGGAAGTGTTTCGCCCGTAATGACACTCAAAATAGTGCTTCTTGCGGTAGCGTGTGCAGTTGTCAGCATAATATTCTGCACATCGGTAAAAACATGCGAACGCTATGGAAAAAGGTTTATACCCAATGCCTATCTCCGTGCGCTATCGGGCGGTGCAATAATTCTGGTACTTACCCTCATAGTCGGAACATATGATTATAACGGTGCGGGTATGAATGTAATAGAAAGAGCACTCAATGGAAATGCAAGATACGAGGCATTTATATTAAAGATACTTTTTACCGCAATAACAATTGCATCGGGCTTCAAGGGAGGGGAGATTGTTCCTGCGTTTTTTGTAGGCTCGACCTTTGGCTGTGCTTTGGCATCTGTAATCGGCATGAATTGCGAGGTCGGTGCGGCAATAGGCTTTATAGCACTGTTCTGCGGAGTTGTAAACTGCCCTCTTGCATCAATTATGCTTGCTCTTGAGGTGTTTGGGTCAGATTCCATCGTTATGTTTGCACTTGTGTGTGCAATAAGCTATATGATGTCGGGAAATTACGGTCTTTACAAAAGTCAGAAAATTGTATATTCAAAGCTTAATTTTGAAAAAATAGATACAAATGCAATCTGAAAAAAAGAGTATAATTTTGCTTTGCGAAATTATACTCTTTTTTTCATCTGATTGTAGACAAAACGATTTTTTTGTGTTATTATATAAATTAGATTTTTAGACCTAAAAATAATATAAAGGGTGACATTTATGGATTACAAAAAACTTGCACAGTTGCTTTTTCCTCATATAGACAAGGAGCCTGCAGATTACGATGAAATATATCCACGCAGAAACCTTGACCCCGAGGTTAAAATTACACGCTTTGCACCAAGTCCCACAGGCTTTTTGCATATAGGCGGACTTTTTGCATCTCTCATATCGGAGAGAATAGCACACCAGAGCGGAGGTAAATTTATTCTTCGTATAGAGGACACCGACAAAAAGCGTGAGGTAGACAGCGGTGTTGATAAAATCTTAGAAGGTCTTAAGTCCTTTGGTATACAGATAGACGAAGGATTTATTGACTTTGATAAGGAAGTCGGAGACTACGGTCCCTACAAGCAGAGCGAGAGGGCAGCAATATATCAGTGCTTTGCAAAGTCTCTTGTGGAAAAGGGACTTGCATATCCCTGCTTCTGCACAGAGGAAGAGATTGCGGATATCAGAGCAAAGCAGGAGGAGCAAAAGCTTCTTCCGGGTTACTACGGCGAATTTGCCAAGTGCCGAAATCTTTCTTACGAAGAAATAGAAACGGCAATAAAAGAGGACAAGCCCTATGTAATAAGACTCAAATCCCCCGGGAGCGAGGATAAGAGAATATCCTATAAGGACGGTATAAGAGGCAAGATAGAGCTTCCCGAAAATATAGTAGATGTAGTAATACTCAAGTCGGACGGAATACCCACATATCACTTTGCACATGTTGTTGATGATTACCTCATGGGTACAACCAATGTAATAAGAGGCGATGAGTGGATATCCTCGGTTCCGATACATCTGCAGATGTTCTCACTTCTTGGTATCAAGCCACCCAAGTATGCACACATTGCTC
>JAZREC010000248.1:0-3443 GCA_045660605.1 Clostridia bacterium | reverse complement strand
TATGTAAGCTTTATTATACATCAAACGGGTTATAAAATCAACAGCTATTTTGTCGAGATAAAAAAAGTATATTTTTTTCGTATAGTTCTTGAACTTGTCGGCATTTTTTGGTATACTGTAAAGGATAGGCGGTGATTTATTGTCGGATTTCATTACAGACAATCGTATTGTATGCGAAAATTGCTATAAACTTTATGTGGGATATAACCACATAGTGACATATATTGATGCAGACGATGACACACCCGACTCAATGAATGCCCAAAGCGGAATCATAAACAGAGTCAGGTGCCCGTACTGTAATACAGAGTTTACATATGAGATACCCCTTTTTATATACTCTCAGGCAAACAGATACGCAATTGCCTCAGCGTTTGATGATGAATATGTAAATGTTCATTCCTTTGAGCTTGCGTCAAAAATATCAGGCATGTCAAATTGGAAGCTCCGTCGGTGCACATTTACAATGAACTCTGCAGAAAAACTGCGTATATTTAAGTCAGGGCTAGATGATGGGAAAACAGAACTTCTTAAGCTTTATACATTTGAGAATTACAGAAACATGAAGCTTGCAGACGAATATATAGTCTTTGACTGCTTTGACGGTGACAATCTCTTTTTCAGCCACAGAGATTTTACGGATGCCGTACTTAATAAATACAAAGTACCAATAAGTGAATATTCACTTATTTACGATACAAATATCCCGTGCGGAAAATGGGTAAACATTGACCGCAACTGGGCAATAAAATTCACGGAGGACATCAAAAAATGAAAAACTTACTTGTTGGTCAGTCAGGCGGACCCACCGCCGCAATCAATGCGACTCTTGCAGGCGTAATTTCTGCCGCTATTGCATCTGACAAAATCGGTACTGTGTACGGTGCTGTTAACGGAATCAAGGGTGTTTTGGGCGAAAACTTCCTTAACCTGAGCGAAATTTATTCAAACCCCGAAAACATCGAAATCCTTAAGCAGACACCTTCTGCATATCTCGGTTCTTGCAGATACAAGCTTTCCAAAACAGATGAAGAAATCATCAAAATTGCAGAGATACTCGAAAGAAATGACATAGGTTACTTCTGCTACATAGGCGGAAATGACTCTATGGATACTGTTTACAGACTTAAGGATATCTGTGCTCAAAAAGGTATTATGGTAATGGGCGTTCCAAAGACCATAGACAATGACCTTGTCGGAACAGACCACTGTCCCGGTTTTGGAAGTGCAGCAAAATACATATCAACTACAATTGCAGAAATTGCAAGAGATGCATATGTTTATGACATCGAAAGCGTAGCTATAGTAGAAATAATGGGAAGAAATGCCGGATGGCTCACTGCGGCATCTGCACTTTCCAGATTTGCAGGCGTAAGTGCTCCTGACCTCATCTATCTTCCTGAGGTTGCATTTGACACAGAAAAATTCCTCGCAGATGTTGCTGCAAAGGTAAAAGAAAAGACAAGTATCGTGGTTGCTGTATCCGAGGGAATTAAAGACAAAGACGGCAATTATATTGCCGATCAGGGAAGCATTTTCAAGGAAGATTTGTTCGGCCACTCCCAGCTTGGCGGTGTCGGAAAGGCTCTTGAAACACTTGTTAAGAACAACCTTAAAATAAAGGTAAGAAGCATAGAGCTCAGCACTCCCCAGAGATGTGCGGCACACCTTACATCAAAGACCGATATAGAAGAATCTGCCCTAATCGGTGCAACTGCTGTTGAATATGCACTTGACGGAAAAAGCGGAATGATGATGTGCTATAACAGAAAGTCCGATAAGCCCTACGAAATAGAAATAGGCTGTACAGATATATCCAAGGTTGCCAATGCAGAAAAGAAAATCCCCTCTGAGTTTATTTCAAAAGACGGCAACGATGTAACAGACAGCTTTATTGACTATGTATATCCCCTTATACAAGGCGAGCCTGATATCAAATTCAAGGATGGTCTCCCCGTTCATATTGCGAGGTAAATGATGAGTAAAAAAACAAAGGCTGTTGTATATGGTGCAATAATTGCTGCCATGTACACGGTATTAACTCTCTTTGCATCTTCATTTGGACTGGCAAACGGTATGATTCAGGTAAGAATAAGCGAAGCGCTGACAATTCTTCCTTTCTTTACGCCTTATGCAATTGGCGGACTTTTTGTAGGATGCTTTGTATCCAATATTATAACGGGCTGTGCCCTTTGGGATATTGTATTCGGAAGTATTGCAACACTCATTGGTGCTGTATTTACATATTACTGCGGTAAAATAAAAAGCCCAAAAGCAAAATATCTTGCTCCTCTGGGGCCTATTGTATCAAATACGCTTATTGTACCGCCTATTCTTACATATGTGTACGGTGTCAAGGAAGCATACATACTTATTTGTCTTGGAGTATGCGTTGGCGAGATTATTTCTGCAGGAATACTCGGCATGCTCCTGTACTTTGGTATAGAACGGCACAAAAACAGATTGTTTTAAAGTAATAAGGACTGACGCACATTGGTACTTCAGTCCTTTTTTCTTTTATTCAAATATTTAGCTTTATTTCATTATACCGTCCATTTTATGGATTTCTTTCTATTTGTGATGTAATAGATACATCTTCTGAGACAAGTTTTTTAAACTTGAGCAGATTTACGACACCGGAGCTCACCTTGTTTGATGACAATTCTTCGTTTATTCTAAAAGTAATTTTTCCGTTTTCTGCCGATAATATTTCAATATTTGTCCCTTGAATTATACCAGAGGTTGTCTCCGTCTCTTGTGTAAATGCACATGCATCAGCAAGCTCTGTTTTTTCAGGATCGTACTCCAGTGTAAATATATGGCTGCTCAGATACGGTATATCTTTTATATTTACAGCAAGATAAAACTTAGAATTTATTTCTCCTATAGCATTATATGCGGATGCAATTTGCACGGTTTCATTTTCATCAGGCAAGGGGTTTAGTTCAGGTTTTTCTATTGTTTCATATCCTTGTAACGACAGGTTGCAGGACATATATGCAACAAGGTTGGGAATTGTTGCCGATAACGTTCTGTTTGAGGTAACGCTTATGTTTTTATTAAGAGATTCTATATTTGTACTTTGCAGATGTGCGTCAAGCCGTACGTTATCCGCCACCTGAATATCGCCGCTAACCGTTACTAAAATAATTGATGAATCAATTACAGCATTCACATATACGAGTGTCGAATTTCCCTCTGTACAGCTTACTGTAACACTATATTTTTTACCTAAAAGAAGACTTGGCAAGGTATAATTTAAATTATATACGCCGTCATCGGCAGTTACAGTATCTTCTGCAATAACAGTGTTATTTGTTGTGTTTATAATGCTGATAGTTGCACTTTTTCCTTCAATACAACTCAGAGTTCCCTGTATTGTGGGAATATAGCCATTAACACTCACACTAATATCACTATTAACAAACTCTCTTGTAATTGTA
>JAZREC010000247.1:0-6199 GCA_045660605.1 Clostridia bacterium | reverse complement strand
GGTTTTGTACTTTTTATTTTGCAAAAACCATTAAACTATTGGTGGTTTGTTGTTGCACTTATAGGTGCAATAATGAGTTCTTTTGTGAATAAAACAGTTTATATTTGCCCTAAGTGCGGTACTGAATTTGAAAGCAAGGACAAAATAATTCTAACTACAGGGAAGTCTGGACTTCGTCGTTCGCTTGCAACTTGCCCAAAGTGCAAAAAAACATTTTTTTGTAGTTCGAAAAGTGTCAGCAAAGCTCATGATTGAAAAACACGACGGTGTGGAACTGTTGTGTTTCAACTCGGAACGATTTCAAAATTTAATACATATTAGTTTGCCTATTTTGATATTTACATACACTATCGGGAGCGAGAAAATCCAGTATTCTCACGGATTCTAAGGAATTTTATTCGGGAAAACAGGAACAGAAAATGTTCGAAAGTAAGCTATTTTTCTTTTGGGGACTAACATTTGAAGGGTGGATAACAAATGAAATCAAAAATAATAGCTTTTATAGGTGCAGTATTTACAATATATGGATTAATATTATGCATTATGTCGAATTTGAATCTTGGAGTTGTTCTTGTTGCGGTTTTAGGTGTTGTCACATTGTGCATAGGCCTTTTTTATTCAAAGATAAAAAGGCTTACAGCCATACCATTTTTTAAAATTTGTAAGATTTTATTAATTTTGTTCTTATGTGCAGACTTTGTTTTAATATCTTTTATAGCAGTTTACGGAATAACGGATAATGTCAGTTATAATGAAGATGCTGTTATAGTTTTGGGAGCAGGTGTCCGCGGAGATAAGGTTACATTGCCATTAAAAATGCGTTTGGACAAAGCTGTAGAGTATCATCATAAAAACCACGATTCTTTAATTGTCGTTACCGGCGGACAGGAGCTTCAGGAAATTGTTACCGAGGCTTATGCCATGGAAAAATATCTTATTCAAAATGGTATTGACAAAAATAAAATTATCAAGGAAGAAAATGCAACATCAACATCGGAAAATATGGAATTTTCAAAGAAAATGCTCGATAGTTATTTTGATGATGATTATTCTGTAGTTGTTGTAACTAATAATTTTCATGTTTTTCGAGGGACAGCTATAGCGAAAAAGTCAGGGTTCAAAAATGTAACTCATATGCATGCGGGATTGGAATGGTATAATTTAATGCGGTGTTTTTTGAGAGAGAGCCTTGCAGTTATAAAAATGATTATATTGGGATGATTAAACTCAGATAATCCAAAGCGATAAAAATCAGAAGGTGAAAAAATGGAAATAAAAAGAAAATACAGTATTCTTTATCCGGATTTTGATGGAGTGGAATACAAACAGCTTTCAGAAAATACATATCACGATCTGTCTCTGGATATGCTGTGCAATAAATTGACCGACAGTCCCAAAGAATTTATTATGATTAAGGATATTATATCCAATATGACATCCGACGCCAAAGTAGCACGATACAGACAAAAGGTATTTTGTGATATACTTAAGTTTCCTGAGCTTAGAAAACAAATGTCAGAACTTTTTGACAAATTCGAGTTCATACGCAGTTTTGGAGTTAACCATTTGAATACCGATGAAAAAAAGGGAATCTGGCATCTGCTTCGCAGGATGGATGAACTGGGCGATTATATAAGCTGTGTAGAGGCCATGCAGGAGTGCCTGACACAGTATCCGATTGAATCAGACGGACTAAAAGGTTTCGGGAAATACATTAACGAGCTGTACCATGATGCAAATTTTGACGAAATGAAAGCGGATATCGCCAAGCTTAAAATTCACACTTCGGAAGTAAAGAGTGTGACCGTGGGTATAAATGTAAATGAGAGATTTGAAGCTACAGAATTAGGTCTCATTTCGATTAACAACAAGTATTTCAAAAAATCAGGTATAGTGAGTAATTTTGCAGATGCTTTGTCCTCAAAACAAAAGATACATGACGGAACCGAGTGGGACGGAGATATGCACTATCAGCCCGTAGAAATAGCTTCCGACAGCGATGGGTTTCTTGGAAATTTCATGGCAATGAAAGGAAGAATGGGTCTTACTGCAATGGCAGGAATGGCAGGGGTAGGTGTATCGTCCGATACTATAGCAAAAGTAGCCGATGGAGACTCAGTGGCAAATTCTACACTTTATTTTACAGACATTGTAAACAAAATGCTTGATATGCTGGTGAGAAAGCTCCGCGATACCCTGAACAAATATACAGATGTTGCAGTTGTAAATATTTCCCATGTTATTCCCGAATTTGTCTATTACATAAGGTTTGCAGAGTTTATTGAAAAGAATATTTCACAAGGCTTTACATTCTGCGAGGCAAATGTTATAGACGGGGACAATAAGCAGATGGAAGCCAGGGAATTTTACAACCTCAAGCTTGCGGTTTCGGGCTTAGAGAATGAAGAGATTGTAACAAACGACCTTGATTTTGACAAGGAACACACGATTTATATCCTTACAGGTGCAAACCGTGGCGGAAAGACCACCGTCACTCAGGCTATAGGTATTATGTATGTTCTTGCTCAGGGAGGAATTTTTGTTCCTGCAAAATCTTTTAATTATAAACCTGTTGACTGTATTTATACCCATTTTCCCGCAGACGAAGACAAAACACTTGATCTTGGAAGATTGGGCGAGGAGTGCATTCGTTTTAAGGAAAATTATAATAGATGTACCAAAGACAGCCTGTGTCTTCTTAATGAATCTTTTTCTACAACTTCGTTTGAAGAGGGCTATTACATACCAAAGGACACTGTAAAGGCTCTCCTCAAAAAGTCTGTCAGAACCATATATAATACACATATGCACAAGCTTGGAGAAGATATTGGTGAACTTAATCAGGAAAATCCCGATGCCAAGGCTTCGTCCCTTGTAGTGCGAAGTGATGAGGGGAAAAGGTCATTTAAGATAGAAGTTGCACCGCCTGAGGGAATGTCATATGCAAGGGACATCGCAGAAAAATATGGTGTTACATACGAAATGCTTATTGGTGAAATATAAATAATTTATTAAGAGATTTGTAGCAATACATTTTATTTAAAAAGAAAAAACGGAAGGATTTTACATGTTTGAGAGAAAAAAGTAGAAGTCTTTATCGGAAACCATGTCTGGAACAACGATACTGAGGTAAAGTCAGAGATTTTGAGAAAACAGGAGAAAACAAGTTTATTGACAGCAATCTCTGGAATGAGTTTCTGGATTTTTGCGAAAACAGACTGTACGAAATCATCAAAAAGGATTAAAAATCGCAGGAGGAAAATATGAAAGCATTGATTACAGGAGCAAGCTCAGGATTGGGATGGGAGATGGCAGAAATTTTGTCCCAAAAAGGCTATGATATAATTGCTGTTGCAAGACGCAGAGAAAAGCTTGAAGAACTTAAGAAAAAGCTTACAACAAATGTAGAAATACTTTGTCTTGATGTTACCCGTATGGAAGACCTTAAGCATATAGAAGACCGCTTGGACGAGGTTGATGTTTTTATCAACAATGCAGGGTTTGGGGTATTTGGTGACTTGTGTTCTTCTGACTTGGAGCAGGAGCTTAGAATGATTGATACCAATGTAAAGGCGGTTCATATTTTAACCAAGCATGCCGCAAGGAAGTTTAAGGCAAAAAACTCGGGATATATTATGAATGTGGCGTCAATTGCAGCATTTTTCCCGGGACCGCTGTTTTCTGCATATTATGCATCAAAGGCATATGTTTTCCGTTTGACCCAGTCCTTGTATGAGGAATTGCGAAGAGAAAAATCAAATGTAAAGATAAGCGTTCTTTGCCCCGGACCTGTCAAAACAGAATTTGAAAAGGTCGCAAAAGTCAGCTTCGGAAACGGTGACGAAAAGGGCAGAAGCCTCATAATTGCAGACAAAAGAAAGGTTTCTGAATACGCAATAGAAATGATGCTTAAAGGTAAGCATATAATCGTTCCCTGCACACTTATGAAAATTGCTGTTTTCTTCAGACGGATTCTTTCCGAAAAGATGCTTTGCAAGATACTTTATTTGTTGCAGAGCAAAAAGTTTGAAGTTAACAAATAAAGACAAAGGAGAAGTGATATATGATATATCATCCTTTTGACGCTCTTTATAACAGTAAATCAAAAATTCTTATTTTAGGAAGCTTTCCGTCTGTCAAATCAAGGCAACAGAAGTTTTTCTACGGTCATCCGCAGAATCGCTTCTGGAAGGTTATTTCGGCAGTTTTAGACAGCGATACACCCGTTACGATTGATGAAAAAAGGAGTTTTCTTCTCAAAAACGGAATTGCTCTTTGGGATGTTATCGCCTCATGTGAAATAACAGGAAGCTCCGACAGCTCGATAAAAAATGTTGTTGCTAATGATTTTTCAAAGATTTTGGATAATGCATCCATAAAGAATATATATGTTAACGGAAAAACAGCAGAGAAGTATTTTAATAAATATGTAAGAGAAAAAATCGGCAAAGCAGCAATATGTCTTCCGTCAACATCGCCCGCTAATGCTGCATGGTCTCTTGACAGACTTATATCAGAATGGGCAGTTATCAAAGAAAATCTGTAGTACATAAAAGGGGGCAGAAAATGAAAAGAAGCATCAGGATAATACTTAATGTAATTTTGCTGGTTCTATGCAGTACGATTGTTTATGTATCTGCTTTTGCAACAGATAACGCAGATGTGGTTGTCAGCCTGAGATTAAATGACCCAATGATGAGAATAAACGGTGTCGAAACAGAGGTTGACAAAGGCCGTAATACAACACCCATAGCAATAAACGGTCGTACACTTGTTCCTGTAAGGGCGGTTACAGAATCCTTTAACGGAAGTGCCCTGTGGGATGCAGAGAACAATAGCGTCACTCTTTCTGTGGATGATGATGTTATACAGCTTAAGATAGGCAGTAATATTGCATATTTCAACGGGGATGAGTATGTACTTGATGTTGCACCTGTAGGTATAAACGGCAGGACGATGCTTCCGATAAGGTTTATAGCAGAGAGCTTTAATTTCGGCGTGGCATGGGACGGAGCTACCCAAACAGTATATATTATAAAGAATTCTCTCGACAGCGATGAATATAATTATCTTATATCTAATGTTCCCGATTATTCAGGACATCCGTATCTGGAAATAAATAATGATTTACCTTTTTTCAAGGATTATGAAATCATAGATGCTTCGTTTGAATTTTATGGAGATATGGACTATAAAGGAAGATGCAATGTATGTATGGCATCTGTATCAAAGGATACAATGCCGACGGAAAAACGCGAGTCCATAAGCTCTGTAACACCGACAGGATGGTTGAATACCCGTTACGAGAGCATTTCGGGAGGATATCTGTACAACAGATGTCATTTAATAGGATATCAGCTCACGGGAGAAAATGCAAATAAAAGAAATTTAATTACAGGTACAAGATATTTAAATATCGAAGCAATGCTTCCGTTTGAAAATATGGTTGATGATTACATAGACAAAACAGGCAACCATGTAATGTACAGGGTAACACCGCTTTTTAAGGATAATAATCTTCTTGCACACGGCGTGCTGATTGAGGCATATTCGGTAGAGGATAGAGGAGCTGGAATATCGGCTTGTGTATTCTGTTACAATGTTCAGCCGTCAATTATTATAGATTATTTAACAGGTGCAAGTTATCAGGACTCGGCTCCATCCGAGGAGATTTCCACGGCAAATTCTGTATATAGGACACCAAGCGGAAAGAAATATCATCTTGATGCTGACTGCGGAGGAAAAAACAGCTTTGAAGTTACCTTGGAAGAAGCAAAAAATTCAGGTCTTACACCATGCCTGAAATGTGCTGGGTAAATAAAAGATTGGTTTCTGCCGCTTCTGCGAACTCACTTAATCTGCCACCGGCAGCGTGAGTTCTCGAAGCCCACGAGCCGCTACGCGTCACGAGTGTTCAAATCCAATTTCTTGCACAAAAAAGCACCGACATTAAGTCGATGCTTTTTTCTGGCGGAGATGGTGGGATTTGCCCCAAGGGGCCAGTTGAAACCAACAATTCATACATCGTATGCTAAAGCACACTCGTATTCATTGGGTTTCTGCCACTTCTGCGAACTCACTTAATCTGCCACCGGCAGCGTGAGTTCTCGAAGCCCACGAGCCGCTACGCGTCACGAGTGTTCAAATCCAATTTCTTGCACAAAAAAGCACCGACATTAAGTCGATGCTTTTTTCTGGC
>JAZREC010000246.1:0-5426 GCA_045660605.1 Clostridia bacterium | reverse complement strand
CATCTCCTCTCTCAGCATGTAAGGGAGCTGAGTGTAATGCTTCACGAGCTCGGGCTTATAGTATCTGTAGATATAACCCGTCTTGAACCCACAAGTGCCAACTGGTCAATGTGCTATGACAGAGATGCTCTTTCAAAAAATGCTGACTATATAATGCTTATGGCATATGACGAGCATTATGCGTCAAGTCCAACGGCGGGGTCTGTTGCAAGTCTTGACTGGACAGAGAATTCTATAAAAAGAACTCTTAATGAAGTTCCCCAAGAAAAGCTTGTTCTTGGTATACCTTTTTATATGAGATATTTTGAGTTATCGGGAAACAAGGTTATATCGAGTAAAGCAATAAGTATGTCAACTGCCTATGACCTTATAAATTCAAACAATGTAAGCTACACATATATAGAAAGCGACCGTCAATACAAGATATCTTGGAAAAACGGCAGTAAGACCTGTGTTTTCTGGCTTGAAAATTCCGATACGGTAAAGGACAGAATGTCTCTTATAAAAAAATATTCGCTCGCAGGGGTGGCAAGCTGGCGAAGAGGACTTGAAATAAACAAGGTATGGGATGTAATAATGGAAAATCTTTAAAATATTTACATTTTTATATTGACAAAGCGTATCTGCTGTGATAAAATCTCCTTAAAAGATATAACTTGTTATATCAAGTATATACAGGAGGCAATTATTATGAAAGACACAGTTAGAATTATTTCCCCTAACGGACATCTTGGTTTTGCACCTACAAAAGAAGAAAGCTTCTACCTCGGTGCAGAAACAAAGCCCGACTACTATTGCTGTGACAGCGGTAGTGACGACATAGGTCCCGTACCTCTCGGTGCTGACAAGTGTGCCAGCCATCCCGACCATCAGTATCACGATATCGAGCTTATGCTCCTCAAAGCAAGAGAGCAGGGCGTTCCCATGATTATCGGTTCTGCAGGCGATACAGGTACAAACAGCAGAGTTGATATGTATGTAGGCTTCATTAAGGATATGGCTAAAAAGCACAACCTTAAGCCCTTTAAGCTTGCATACTTCTATTCCGAAGTAGACAAAGAATATCTCCGTAAGAAAATGAATGCAGGCGAGCACATTGAAGGCCTTGACGGCAGAGATGAGCTTACTATAGAACAGCTTGACAGCACAGAGCGTATTGTTGCTGTTGCAGGTGTTCACCCCTTCATCAAAGCTCTCGAAATGGGTGCAGATGTTATTATCGGCGGACGCACATCCGATGCTTGCGTATTTGCAGCTCCTGCTATATACGAAGGCATCCCCGAAAACATGGCTTACTACACAGGTAAGGTTCTTGAATGTGCTTCTTTCTGCTGCGAGCCTTACGGCGCAAAGGAAAGTGTTATCGGTACTGTTACAAAGGACGATGTTAAGGTTACAGCTATGGCTCCGTTCCAGCGTTGTACTCCTGCTTCTGTTGCAGGTCACGCTATGTACGAAAGAACTAACCCCTACTACGAATATGTTGCAGGCGGTATGATGGACATGAGCGAATGTGAATACGAGCAGTATGACGAAAAGACATGCCGTATCACAGGTGCTAAGTTCGTTCCTGTTGACGGAAGAGTTAAGGTTAAGCTTGAAGGTTCAGGATTTGTAGGTTACCGTTATCTCGGTATGGCAGGTATCCGTGACCCCTATACAATCAAGAACATAGATAAGGTTATAGACTGGGCTAAGTCTCAGATTAAAGAGCGCCGTCCCAATGACTAGTACGAGGTTAGCTACAGAGTATTCGGTAAGAATGGTGTTATGGGCGACCTCGAACCTATTAAGGAAACAAAATCCCACGAGCTTCTTGTTGTTGTAGAAGGTGTTGCTAAGACAAAAGAAGTTGCAGAAGAAGTTGCACTCGTAGGTACACGTCAGCTCTTCTATGCTAGACTTCCCGAGGTTAAGGGTACAGCAGGTACAGCAGCATTCGTTATGGACGAGGTTGTAGAAATGTCCCCTGCTTACACATGGACCATGGACCACACAGTAGAGGTTGACGATCCCCTCGAATTGTTCCCCATTACAATGATTGAGATTGGAGAGTGAGCATAATGAAAACAGTAAAATTATTAGACCTTGCAAAAACTATCCGCAGTAAGAATGCGGGAACAGACCGTATTACATTTGACATAATATTCCGCGAAAAAGAAAACTATGAGCTTGTTAAAAACTCAGGTGCTTTCACACGCGAAACTGTTAAAGAAATCTACGGTATTGACGACAGCAGAATTGCAGACTTCGTAACCTTTGATCCCGGTCTTGCAATCAAGTTTACAATCAACCGTCTCAAGCCTTCAGGCTCCTTCGGCGAAGGCGATGTTTTCGGTTGTCAGCAGTATCCTCCCCTTTATGATGTGGAGATACCCGTTGAGGACTAATACATATACCCGCTAAACTTAGGTTTTATGTTTATTCGGGCGGTAGCTATTGACTGCCGCCCGATTTTGTTGTAAAATTTTATGTGTATACTGAAAGAAAGCGTGATTTAATTTGACAACTTTACATATTTTAGGTATAATAATAACTCTTACAGCTATAGTTGCCTTAAGCATATACTCAGGCAAGGCGGCAAAGCAGAAAAAAGGTGCATCGTCATGGATTGTGGCAGGTGCCATAATGGGTACTCTTGTAGGCGGTTCATCAACAGTAGGAACAGCACAGCTTGCCTACTCGTATGGTCTCAGTGCGTGGTGGTGGACACTCGGAAGCGGTATTGCATGTCTTATACTTGCACTGTTTTATGCAAAACCGTTCCGCTTAAGCGGAAATAAGACCCTTATAAAATTTATTACAAATGAATACGGTCCGTCATGCGGACTTGTATCGTCAGTATTATCATCTCTGGGAAGCTTTATAAATATAATTTCCCAGCTTATTGCCGCAACTGCAATAATAGCCGTTGTATGTCCTGAAATCACATTGGCTCCTGCAATAATTATATCGGCAATATTCATGATACTTTATGTCATTTTCGGCGGTACCAAAGGAAGCGGAATCGTAGGTATTCTCAAGATGCTTCTTCTCTTTGTTGCAATGATTGCAAGCGGTGTGATAGTTCTTGGTCTTACCAAGGGTTTATTTGGATTTAATGCTCTTGTAAAGGGCATTGACAATCCTGAGGGAATTAACTTCTACAGCCTTTTTGCCCGCGGTGCAGGAAAAGACCTCGGTGCGTGTCTGTCGCTTATCCTCGGCGTAATAACCACACAGAGCTATGCACAGGCAATATTTATGGCAAAGGGCACAAATGATGCCGTAAAAGGCTCTCTCCTGAGTGCTGTGCTCATACCCCCTGTCGGCATCGGCGGTATACTTGTCGGTCTCTATATGAGGGCAACACAGCCGGGAATATCTCCCAAAACAGCACTTACCCTCTTTGTAACCGAAAATATGCCTCCCCTCATGGGCGGTATTGTTCTGGGTACTCTCTTTATTGCCGTTGTAGGTACAGGAGCAGGTCTTGCACTTGGTATTGCGTCGGTTATAAGAAATGATATACTGTCCCGTTTTGACAAGATAAAAATAAGTGAGGTTTCTAAAGAAAGATTGCTTCTTGTTGTTATTCTTCTTGGAGCATCGCTTCTGTCAATGGGCTCTCTGGGTGATACAATACTTAACTTCGCATTCATGTCGATGGGTCTCAGAGGCGCAACGCTTTTTGCACCGATATGCTTCTGCCTGTGGATGAAGGGCAAGACGGACAGCCGTTATGCTATGGCATCTGTTATATCAGGCCCTGCAACAGTTCTGATATTCGGTCTTTTGGGTATTCTTCCCTTTGACCCGCTATTTGCAGGAATTATAGTATCTGCCATTATTATGTTTATGGGAATTAAGAAAGGAAAAACCATATGATAAGTCAAAACTCATCAAAACCCCTTTATATTCAGGTAAAAGACAATCTTGAGGAAGGTATAAGAAGCGGTAAATATCCCGTGGGAAGCAAGCTTCCGTCAGAAAACACGCTTTGTGAGAAATTCAATGTCTCCAGAATTACCATCCGTCAGGCGTTGGATTTGCTTGAGAATAAAGGGATGACATACGCAGTTCACGGCAAAGGCACCTTTGTAAAGGCAAGCATAATTGACTCAAGTCTTCAAAAAATAAGTACCTTTGGTGAGACACTTGCAAAGATGGGTTATGAAGGCTACACAAAGATTATTTCCTATGAAGAAAAACAAGCTGACGATTTTGAACAGCTTCTCCGAGGTCAGAAATGGAGCAGAATAAGCAATTTTGCCCTTACAGGCTATGCAATGGATACCCCTGTGGTAACCTACCGCTCCGTAATAAGAAGCCCCTACGGTGCAAAGATGTATCAGGAAGCTCTGGAGCTTGAAAAGCAAAAAATAGCTTTTTCCACCTTTGACCTCTATGCAAGAATTGGTGTGAAAATAGGCAAGATAAATCAGCAGGTTGCTGCAATAAATGCCGACGACGAAATTGCCCGTATTCTCAATATAAAGACGGGCGATGCGGTTCTGGTTCTTGATTCCGTAATTATGGACGAGAACCTGGAGCCTATAGAATACAAAAAAGGCTATTACTGTACAGATAAATATTCATTTAATCTTAACAGAGAAATATAAATGTTATATTTCAGGGTTGTGAAAATTTGGTTTTTGCAACCCTTGTTTTTTTGCAATAAGTCTATTGACAGAAACACTCTTTTACATTACAATTGATAATGGTGATATTTATGAATTTAACAATGTCTGACTCTTCTACAGCAGTAATAGAAGGCATCCGTCACTTTGATCTCGGACATACATTTTTATGCGGACAGTGTTTCAGGTGGAGTCAAAATCCTGATAACAGCTATTCGGGAGTTGCACACGGAAGAGCAGTAAGAATGTCATATAATAAAAATACTCTTACAATATACAACACCTGCTACGAGGATGTAGTGAATATATGGATAGATTATCTTGACTTAGAAAGAGACTATACCCATATCAAATCTCTGTACAAAGACGATATATATCTTCATAGGGCAATGGAATTCGGTCACGGAATACACATACTTAATCAGGATATTTTTGAGTGCCTTATATCTTTTATTATATCCACACAAAATCAGATACCGAGGATTAAAAAGATTGTACATCAGCTCTCTCAAATGTACGGCAAAAAGTTAGAAATGGACGGCACCGAATTTTATACATTCCCTACCCTTGACGATTTAAGAGGTGTATGCGAAAAAGACCTTGAACCCTTGAAAGCCGGATACAGAGCAGGTTATATTATTGATGCTGTAGAAAAGATTTCAAGCGGTCTTATAGAGCTTGATAAAATCAAAGAGCTTCCCTACAGCGAGGCAAAATGCTCTCTTATGAAAATACGCGGTGTAGGTCCCAAGGTTGCAGACTGTGTGTTACTTTTCTCAGCAAAAAAATCATGTGCGTTCCCGATTG